>JAUXEH010000366.1 GCA_030620655.1 Candidatus Aminicenantota bacterium
AGGTCGTGTCGATAAGGCGGAGATAGACGGCGAAGAAGTCGACCGGGATCTTTTCGAACATGAAGAGCGCCGTGTGCTCGATGGACTTATCCTGCAGGAAGTAGCGCCGGAACTGGTTGATCTGTCTCTCCCTTCCAGCTGGGATCTCGATGTTGAACCGGCGGGCCCGGGTCAGGTAATTGTCGATGTTCTCTTCGCGGATCAGTTCCCCGTACCTGTTGTCTGCGAACCGGACGACCTGGGGATAGATGACATCCTTGAGCTCCGGAGGTGACGTGACCCCCTCATATTCCAGGTAGTGATCCACGCTGATGCGGAAGCGGTCGGATATGCAGTACCCGCTGAACTCGCTGGCCGGGAACGTGCAGTACCAGTTGACCACGCCGGCCTTGAACCCGTTGTCGCTGAGGATCTCCCAGAGGAATTTCACGCGGATATCGTCCACGGAATAGGGAATGTCGATGTTGTTCTCATCGACGAATTTGAAGTCCAGGACCCCGTGCTTGAGCATGGTCTTGCCCGTCGCGATGGACGTCCAGACCACCGGGGACTTGGTCGGCCGGAACGTCTCGAGCACACCCCATGTCCCTCCGTCTTTCAGCGCCCGCAGGTTGGGCAGCTTCCCCTGTTGGAACATGGGATCTATGATGTTCCAGTCAGCCCCGTCCAGGCCGATGACGATGACCGGCCCCGGAGCTGGCTTAACGGATCTGTAAATGACAAACCCGGCAGCGCCGAGCAGCAGCACACACAGGAGGCCTATGGCGGCTTTTTTCATATTTGGATTTTAGGGGAAGTCCCGGATATTGTCAATGGAGCACGGCCCACGCTCAGGGTCGGTCCTGCTTCCGGAAGAACCGGCCTTTGCTGAAATAGTGGCCGACAAAGGGTGCGGGGACACGGCGCCCTTTATAGGGATTTTCGATGTCCCGTTCGCTGGGAACCAGCTTCTCGGTGAGCAGAAAGCGCCAGAGGGTCTCGGCTGCTATGCGGTGCGCCGTGTCACTGGGGTGAGCGTCATCGAAGGGGACCGCCTCCAGGATGTTCCGGTCGAGCCCGCGGTAGGCATCGAAGAGGTCGATGCAGTTCAGGCGGGCCGCCTCCAGGGTTTCGTGGAGGCGGCGGTGGATATCGGAGAAGGGATAGCTCTCATCCAGGCCGAAGGAGAACAGCGGGAAGATCATCACGATCACCGGGACGCCCCCTGACCTGGAAAATTCTCCCAGCTCCAGCAGTGCATCCCGGGTCAGCTGCCAGCCCGAATACTCTTCCCGGTAGAGCCATTGGGTGTACTCGATCTGGCCGCGGTAGGTCTGGAAATTGAAGACCCTGTGGGATATAAGCCGATACAGGGAAGAACGGTCGTACAGGAATCCGGACAGCCCGGTCCCTTTCTCGAAGTGCCTGACCGTCAGCTTGTCCCGCATCGCGTTGACCTCGGCCATTCCCCCCCGGTTCTCGGCATCGTTCAGGCAGTAGCCCAGGATGATGAGATCGGGATCGAACCGCGCGGACTGCTCCTTGATCAGGTCGACTTCCTGGTTGGTGGACCGCCCGGGCACGCCCATGTTCATGACCTGGTAGGTGATCTTCTCGATGTTGCCCATGTAGTTTAGATACCGTTCCAGTTTCTTGGGATAGGTGTCGTCGAAGTTGACCCCTCCTCCTTGGGTGAAGGAGTCGCCCGCGGCGATGATCCGGAACTGCCTGGGCAGCTTCTGCTCTGGGTATTCGAAATCCCGGAATCCGAGAGAATTGTAGATCAGCTTAGGCTGCCTGAAATGGGCTTCGACCGTGTGCGAGCCCGGACGCGAAAGGATGCGGGATGCGAAGAACTCGGCCACGAGCAGTGCCCCCGCCAGGCTGAGGATCAGGACGATGCTGTTGACAACGATTTTCCGCAGCCGCCGAGGTCGTTTAGGCGAGCCCTCACCCTGCACAGCCGTTGGCTTTTTCCCCTCAGGCACTCTCTCGGACATGGTTTATCCTAGACTATTCATAAAACGTGAATAATTCAGGTTAGACATATATCACAGGCCGGGAGCCCGGTCAATCGCCGGATTTTTTGACACTGCCGTGGCTTCTGTGCTACTTTACCAAATCCAAATCCGAGGTAACGCAAACTTTGTCACGGAGAGATAACGAGTGGAAACGCTTTCCTTTATAGCCCTTATACTGCTGACCATCCTGGCCTATTCGGGGGGCTCTGCGGCGGCCGCGGGTAAGCGTGTCGAGCCCCGGCCCCAGGCGCTGGACCTGTGGCTCGTGCTCGTCCTCCTGGCTGGGGCCGTGTATTCCCGCCTGACGTTCGACCTGAACCGCTGGCTCCTGATCCTGATCTGGGTCAGCGTCTCGGCCCTCGTCGCCCTGGCGGCCGGGCGGCTGCGCAAGACCTCCGAGGGCGGCACGCCTGTCAAGGACGTTTCCGAGGGACCGCCTGCCCGCGGCCTCAAGGGGCTCTGGCAGCGCTGGTCGGATTTTTCCAAGCGCATGGGCGCCTTCCAGAGCCGGGTCCTCTTGTCTCTGTTCTTCTTCCTGTTCGTCTCGCCCTTTGCGCTGGCCGTGCGTGTGTTTTCCGATCCCCTGGGGATAAAACCCCGGGCGGCAGGCACCTTTTGGCAGCCCAGGAAGGAAGATGTCGCGGAGCTTGAGTCTTACCGGAGGCAGTTCTGATGTACATCCTGGGCATTTCCTGCTTCTACCACGATGCAGCGGCCGTGCTGCTTGAGGACGGGAACCTGGTGGCGGCCGCGGAGGAGGAGCGCTTTTCCCGCATCAAACACGACTCGGACTATCCTGAGCACGCCATCCGCTTCTGCCTGGGGCGGGCGGGGATCGCCAGCCGGGAGCTCGATTATGTGGTCTTCTATGAGAAGCCGTTCCATAAATTCGAGCGCATCCTGATGACCTCCCTCCAGGGTTTTCCCAGTTCCTGGAAGGTGTTTCGCGAAGCCATGGTCACCTGGCTGGGGGACAAGCTCTGGGTAAAGAGCATGCTCAAGGACCGGTTGGGTGTCGAGGAGAAGCGGATCCTGTTCACGGATCACCACCTGTCGCACGCCGCCAGCGCCTTCTATCCCTCGCCTTTCGAAGAGG
>JAUXEH010000187.1 GCA_030620655.1 Candidatus Aminicenantota bacterium
CAGGTCATGCAGAAGACCGGGGACTACTGTGAGCGGCTCAAGGCCGTGGCCCTGGATTTCATATGCCACGAGAACATACTGGAGAACACCTATTTCTACAACAAGAAGAGCTCCTATAGGCGCTCCGACGTGGCCGGAGAAATGATCTACTCCACACAGCTCCAGCTGCGCAGGGTCCAGGACAAGAGCTATGTCTATGACTACCAGATGATTCGAAAAGAGGAAGAACGGTACGAAAAGCGGGACCTCCTGGAGGAGAACGGGAAGAAGAAGGAAAAGAAGGATGCCAAGCTCAAGCTGCAGCGTTATTACGCACAGTACTTGGTCTACGGCCCGGTGGGCTTCTTGAGCCACTACTGGCAGCAGCACTTCAACTACGCAGTCGTGGGGCGGGAGGCACTGAACGGCCGAGCCACCCTCGTGATCATGGCCACTCCCACGGAAGAGCGGGAGGAAAACTACAGCTTCGGCAAGATCTGGGTGGATGCCTCAGACTTCAGCGTGCTGAAGATCGAGTGGGACCCCCGCTCCATCCCCGGCTACTCGGATGAACTCGACTCCTCCATCGGGAATCTCAAGCGGGAGATCACCTGGAGCGTCACCTATGGGATCGAGATGAACGGGATCCGTTTCCCCAGCCACCAGAAGCTCGAAGAGATCCTCATCAACCACACCGGCAACCGCAGCCCCAAGTATGAGGTGAGCATCAGCTATGATCAGTATCAATTCTTCATCGTCGAAACCCAAATCAAGTATTAGGCTGAATTGTTCATAAAAATAGTGTTTTACTTATCAGGCGATCTTTACGAAAATCATAGGCATGCGTATATCATCATCAATAGCCGCCATGGCCGTTTTGACGTGTCTGGGATTGGGATTGACAACGGCATGCCAAAAGGAGGAAGGCCCGGCTCTGCCCCTCCGGCTTACTTTGGAGCCCATCCCCGGACAACTCATCGCCCGCGCAGGCAAGACTCGAATAGACAGCCCGGCTGCACTTCAAGATCCGGACCACTTTGTATGGGGCGGGAGCGTCATCCAGGCCGAGGATGGACGCTATCACATGTTCTATGCGATCTTCGATGCCGGCCCGGATAATCCGCCCTTCAGCGATGCCTGGCTCCTCAGCTCCCAGATCGCGCATGCCTTGTCCGACCGGCCCGACAGGGGATTTGTGTTCCAGAAGGTCATCCTGCGTGGAGCCCTCCACGAGGGGCGGCCGGATGCCTGGGATGCCCAGGGTGTGCACAACCCCCACATCCAGAAGTTCGACGGCGTATATTACCTGTATTATATTGGCTCACGCGACCCGGGGCCTCAGCCTGAGGGCTCACCGGGGGCAGGTCTCAGGCAAAGGGACCGTATCCAGCAGGTCCAGAAGATCGGTGTGATCGCCTGCGATTCTATCGAAGACCTGATCTCCGGGAATTTCAACCGGCCGGATGCTCCTCTGCTGACCCCCCGCACGCGGGTCAAAGAACGCGATGTGGTCGACCCTTCCCCTCCCGGCACTCAAGCCAAGCCGGACAACCTGGTGGTGGTGAATCCGTCGGTCGTCTTCCGGCCCTCAGATGGAAAATACCTCCTTTACTTCAAGGGAAATCTCTACGACCCGAACTGGCGGGGGGTGCACGGCGTGGCGGTCGGGGACTCGCCCTTCGGCCCCTTCCAGGCGCTGGATGAGTTCGTGTTCGACGTCAGGATGCCGGACGGCAGGCTGGCCAAGGCCGAGGATCCCTATGTGTGGTATCACCCCGGATCCGGTCTGTTTTATGCGGTGTTCAAGGATTTCAGCGGACGCGTCACCCGGTCCGATCCCGGATTGGCCCTGATGACCTCACAAGACGGCATCCATTGGGACATCCCGGAAGATCCGCTTTTCTCGCGCCTGCAGCTTGTTTTTGAGGACGGGACGGTCGTTAAGGTCGCTCACCTGGAAAGGCCTCAGATGCTGATCGATCACCATGGAATCCCCCAGGCTTTCTACGCGGCCTGCGCCCTGGAGCCGGTGGGAAGAAAAACGGACGGGAGCACGTTCAACGTCCAGATGAGGGTAAAAGTCGTATCAGGCCGGGACTAATCCTGTTCTGATGCTTCCAGCCGTTTTTCCAGGTCGGTGGGCAGGATGACCGTGAAGGTCGTGCCCTGACCCGGCTCGCTCTCCACCTTTATCTCACCCCTGTGGTCCTGGATGATCTGATAGCAAATCGACAGCCCCAGGCCGGTCCCCACCCCCACACCCTTGGTGGTGTACCCGGGGTCGAATATCCTGTCCAGTTTTTCCTGGGGGATGCCCTCGCCCGAATCCTTGATCTCGACAAAGACACGGCCGTCCCGGGCATAGGTGGTGATGAAAATCTCCCCCTTACCCCCTATGGCCTGTTTGGCATTTATGAGCAGGTTCAGGAACACCTGGTTCAACCGGCCGGGATAACACGAGATCCTGGGGATGCCGCCATAGTCCTTGTGCACCGTGATGTTGTGTTTGATCTCGTGGTGGATGATGGTCAGGGTGTCTTCCAAACCATCGTTGATGTCGACACACTTGAGCTCCGCCTCATCCAGCCGGGCGAAGCTCCGCAGCCGCTTCACGATCTCGATGACGCGGTCCGTTCCCGAGGCTATGACCTTGTTGGCATCGTCCACAACCTGGAGAGAGGACAGGATCCCGGCCTTCTCATCTCTGTTTTCCGCCAGGCAGGACTCCAGATCGTTTTTGAGCTTCTCCACCGCACGCATCAGGGTGTCGTTCATGCTGCTTATGGCGCCCACCGGGGTGTTGATCTCATGGGCCACGCCCGCCACCAGGCTGCCCAAGGACGCCATCTTGCTGGACTGGATCAGCTGGGCCTGCTTCTCCCGGACCTCCCGCGTCCGCTCTTCGACCTTGTGCTCCAGCGTCCGGCTGTACTCCTCCAGCTCGGCCTTGGCCTCTTCCAGCCTGTGGGACTTCTCCTCGAGCTCCCGGGAATAGACCTGCAGGCGCCGGCTGTTTTCCGTGAATTGGCGGTACAGGATATAACCCATGAGAAGAATGAATATAAAGGTCCCGGCCGGCATGAGCCAGACCCCGGTCGGGGCGCCGAACATGTCATGCAGGGAGAGTGCGGAAAATATCCCGATACCCAACAGCATGACCCGGGCCTCATATTTCCCCTTGATGGCGGCCAGCAATCCGGCTGTTAAAAGGGTCAGGGTATCCAACGCCCAGAGGAGACGCATGGGGCCGAACAACTGCGGGATCAGCACGATGCCCGAGATATCCAGGCCCAGCACGATGGGAAGAGCGATCAGATGGAACTGCCACAGCCTGCGGATGAAATGTCGGTAACCCGGCCCGATGATCTGTTCCGCAAAGGCCACCAGGGCGGCCGGGAAAAGGAAATACGAGGAAAACAGGGCATAGTACCAGAAAGCCGGCGCGTACACGATCCAGGTCAAGGTATAAGTGCGGACCAGATAGGCCAGGCCTCCGAAGACGGCAAATGTTCCAAAGCTTAGGGCGGCATAGGGCTTCCGGTTTTTCCGATCCAGGCAGGTCAGGAGGACAAAGAAGCCGATGAGCATGCAGAAGACGCCCGTCGTGAAGGTCCCGAGGTCATTCTGGGCCAGATGGGGCAGCAGGCTTTCCCTGGCTCCCAGGAAGACGATCCCCTCGATGCCGTTAAGTCTAGGGACATCCGTGAACATGCGGATAAACAGAGTCTTGTCCTGATAATCCGGAGGGAGGAAAATGCGGTGGGAGACAAAGGAGTCGAACCGGTTGGAGTGATCGGGCTTCATCTCTCCATAGTTGTAGAGCAGGCGATTATCCAGATAGACCTGTATGTGCAGGAACGTCCTGGGAAGGAAGACGATGGGGTCGCTCCAGTATTCCCCGGGAAGCCGGATCCGGAGCCAGTGGAATCTCTCGGCATTAGGAGGAGAGAGGTTGACGATCCTGCTGACCGGTGTCCATTCAGGGCTCTGCAGGTCTTGGTAGGTCCAGACCGGAATCCCCTCCCCATCCAAGGGGGAGTCTCCCCAGCGCGTCTGCCAACCCTCCGTGAGTAAGCGGGGAGGCGCGTTGGCTTCAGAGAGATAGGGACGGATGCTGCACGCGGTCACGGCCAGCAGGCTGAGGATCAGGGCCATGCGTATTGATTTGTAGATCTGCTACCTCCGCTCACTTACTGCATATATCACAGAACCTCGAGGATGGTCAATGCTTCCCTTCTAGGACTTTTCTGTTGATTTTTTTGTACAATCCATATCTAATGATGGGGCGATTCTGCCGGACGAGAGGAGGTCCCATGACGATCAAGAAACATCATCTATGGCATTTGGCAATTTTTACTCTGGTTTTTGCATTGACTCTGCCCGCCGCCTTTGCGCAGGCCCAGAAATATGAGGCCCTGCTCGGAGTGTGGGATGCGGAGACCGATGGCGCTCAGTACACCTTTGTGTTCACGTTTACCCTGGAAGAGGGAAAGCTGGCCGGAGTGTTCGAAGGACAGAGCGGTGAGGTGGAGATGCAGAACCTGACCTTCGCAGATAACCAGGTCACCTTTACCGTGGAGATCGACGCGGGCGGCCAGGGCATGGTCATAGACTTCGAGGCCACCATCGACGGCGACAGCCTCGAGGGCATGCTCTCCATGGAGTTCGGAGAGGCCCCCATCACGGGTACTAAGAGAAAGTAGCCTAGTTTTTACCCAAAAAACTGTTTGTTTTTTGGGTAAAAATGATAATATAAGTTTCACCCCTAAAACCTGTAAGGAGGTTTGCCCATGAGATCCTTGTCCCCCCGGAAGTTCCGTATGGTGTGCATCATCGTCGCTGCACTCCTGTTCTGTGGAATCTATGCCCAGGCCGCGCAGAAGGTACCCATCGATTTCGACCGGAACCACGGCTACAGCTTCACGGCAAAATACCTGAAGGATGTGGCCCAGGCCTATCCCAACATAACCAAGCTCCTGCAGATCGGCGAGAGCACCATGGGGCGGCCCATCTACCTGCTGGTCGTCTCCAACATGAAGACCGGGACCACGATCGACGCGCACGTACCCCTGCGCAACATGCGCCAAGAGGGCGTGAAGAACGTGCCGCCCGGCCAGCCCTACCAGGGCAAGCCGGGGCATCTGATCACGGGTGCCACCCACGGCAACGAATTCACGGGCACGGAGGTGTGCCTTTACACCATCGACAAGCTGGTTACGGGCTACGGCGCGGATGACACGATCACGGGCCTGATCGACAACAAGACATTCTACCTCCTCCCCATCGTCAACCCGGACGGGGTGTTCAACAGCCTGGAGAAGGGCATCCCCCAGAGACAGAACAGCATGTACAAGGACGATGACGGAGACGGCCGCATCAACGAGGACGGCTGGGACGACCTCAACGGCGACGGCAAGATCACCTCCTTCCGGTACAAGAATCCCAACGGCCGCTTCGTCATAGACGACCAGGACCCCAGGATCATGGTCCGGTTGCGGCAGGGTGAAAAGACCGAAAAGCAGCGCTACATGGTGATCATGGAGGACAAGGACAACGACGGCGACGGCAAGCGCGGCGAAGACCCGGAGCGCGGGATCGACCTCAACCGCAACTTCGGCGAGGGCTGGTTCAAGGACGACGGGTTTGCCGGCGGCTCGGGAGACTACGCGTTCTCGGCCCCGGAATCGCGCGCCGTGGCAGAGTTCCTGACCAACCACACCAACGTGCTGATGGGGCAGAACTACCACACCGCAGGAGGGTTCACCTTCCGACCCATGGGCACGGCCCCCCACCCGCGGCTACATCCCAAGGACGTGGCCGTTCTGGATTTCATCATGGGGAAAAAATACCTCGAGATCATCGGCCAGGAGGTCCCCGCCGCCTGGCAGAAACCTCAGGAGCTGGACAAATTCAAGGAGGAGCTCAAGAAGACATCCAAGAACAAATACGCCATCCAGCGCGGGTATGTGCTGCCGCGCGGCTGGCGGGTGAGCTACAACGAGGACCAGGACCGCCGCTATGCCTACGGCATGGCCACAGACTGGATGTACGCGCAGTACGGGGTCTTCGCC
>JAUXEH010000213.1 GCA_030620655.1 Candidatus Aminicenantota bacterium
CCCGGGCCAGCAACCTCGAGGTGATAATCCTGGAACGCAAAAGCGAAGAGGGCAAGGTGATCGTCCGATTCGCAGCTGGGTCGAGTGAGATTCCTGTCGATATTCTCCTCAACAACCGGGTCGTGCAGAGATTCGTCATCGACACCGGCGCCGATGTCGTCACCATCCCCTCGGAAATCGTCGAGGCGATGGGTATCCGGATCGATGACAACACCCCGGTGAGCCGGGTCTCGACCGTTTCCGGATACATGCTGGCCTATGAAGTGTCTATCAATCGGATGGAGATTAAGGGCCAGCGTGTACACAACATACAGGCGCTGGTCATCGACATACCGGGGCAGCCTGGAATAGGCCTGCTGGGGCAAAGCTTCCTAAAACACTTCGAAGTCGAGATCGACAGCAAGAAAGGGATCCTCCGCCTCAAAAAAAGATAGCTAAAAGCCGAGCATCCCGTATCGGATTATTCTCAAAAATGCCGTTTTTTTACTCCAGCAATCTAAACTCGTAAATAATCCAGGTTACAATAAACGAAATAAATTACACAAAACACTTGACCATATCAATATATCTTGATATATAGATATATATGTATCTGGTAAGCCTGTTCAAGGCCCTCTCCGACGAGACCCGGGTTAGACTCCTGAACCTATCACTTCATCACGAACTGAACGTCAATGAGATCGTCCGGGTCTTGGGCATGGGACAATCGCGCATCTCCCACCATCTGAAGATACTCAATGAAAGCGGCCTCATCACCCACCGCCGCGACGGGCTCTGGATCTTCTATTCCGCGGTGAGCGAAGGCCCGGGGGCGGACTTCATCCAATCCGTCCGCTATCTCTTCGATCAGAACGGCCTCTATCACAGGGATCTGGAAGCGGCGGAATCCATGCTAGCGGAGAGGTCCCAAAGGACGACGCGATTTTTCGACACCGTGGCGAGCAGCTGGGAGCTCCTCAAGAAGGAGATCATGGGGGACCTGGATATGAACCGGATGATCCTCGATTCCCTGCCCGAAGTCCAGGTCATGGTTGACCTGGGCTGCGGTACCGGAGACCTGCTCCCGTTGCTGAAACAGAAAGCGGGCAGGGTCATAGGAGTCGAGAAATCCGTCCGGATGCTGGAGGAGGCCCGCAGGAATTATGGATCCGATCAGGACCGTATCGACATACGGATCGGTGAGCTCGAGCACCTCCCCCTGCGGGACGAGGAGGCGGATGCCGCCATCACCAACATGGTGCTGCACCATCTGCCCGAGCCGCGCAAGGCCTTTCTCGAAGCCAACCGGATCCTGAAGATCGGAGGGCTGTTCTTGATCGTCGATCTGATGCAGCATGAAGACGAGACCATGCGCGAGGCGTTCGGCGACCACTGGCTCGGTTTTTCGCCTGATTTGATGGAGACGTGGCTGAGAGAGAGCGGCTTCAGTGTAGAGGAGAGCGAACGTTTCGCACTTAAGAAGGGACTCGAAGGCTTCATCCTTCGTTCCGTCAAAAATAGTCGTGAAGGAGACTGATATGAACTCTTTAAGACTCGACCCGACCCTGAAATACAAAGTCAAGGACATGTCCCTGGCCGACTGGGGCCTCGAGGAGATGAGGCTTTCCGAGAACGAGATGCCCGGCCTCATGGCCGTTCGGAAAAAATACGGGCCGCAGAAGCCGCTGCAGGGGCTGAGGATAACCGGCAGCCTCCATATGACCATCCAGACCGCCATGCTGATCGAGACCCTGGCCGAACTGGGCGCAAACATCCGCTGGTCTTCCTGCAACATCTTCTCCACCCAGGATCATGCCGCCGCCGCCATTGCCAAGAACGGCACGGCCGCGGTTTTCGCTTGGAAGGGGGAAACGCTGGAAGAGTACTGGTGGTGCCTGGAGCAGGCCCTGGTCTGGCCGGACGGCACAGGTCCCGACCTGATCGTGGATGACGGAGGGGATGCCACCCTCATGGTCCACGAGGGCGTCAAGGCGGAGAACGACCCTTCCCTGCTGGACAAGGACTACCCGGTCAGGGAGTTCCAGATCCTGATCGACCGCTTCAAGGACAGCAAGCAGCGGGATCCCAAGTTCTGGACCAGGATCGCAGCCAAGATCCGGGGCGTCTCCGAGGAGACCACCACCGGGGTGCACCGGCTGTATCAGCTGGCGGAAGAGAAAAAGCTCCTGTTCCCTGCCATCAACGTCAACGACTCCGTCACCAAGTCCAAGTTCGACAACCTGTACGGCTGCCGCGAGTCCCTGGTCGACGGGATCAAGCGCGCGACTGACATCATGCTGGCCGGGAAAAAGGTCGTGATCCTGGGCTACGGCGACGTGGGCAAGGGCAGCGTCCAGTCCATGAAGGGCTTCGGGGCCCAGATCTATGTGACCGAGATCGATCCCATCTGCGCCCTGCAGGCCGCCATGGAGGGCTACTCCGTGGTCACCCTGGAAGACATCGTGGAGGAGGCGGACATCTTCGTCACGGCCACCGGCAACTACTACGTCATCACCGGCGCGCACATGGAGCGCATGAAGGATGGAGCCATCCTCTGCAACATCGGACACTTCGACAATGAGATCGAGATGATATACCTGGAAAACAACCCCAAGTGTGTCAAGACCACCATCAAGCCTCAAGTGGATAAATGGACCCTGGAGTCCGGCCGCTCCATCATCGTGCTGGCCGAGGGACGCCTGGTGAACCTGGGATGTGCCACCGGCCACCCCAGCTTCGTGATGAGCAACAGCTTCACCAACCAGTGCCTGGCCCAGATCGAGCTGGCCTCCAAGGAACACGAGCTGCAGGTCTACACGCTGCCCAAGATCCTGGACGAAGAGGTGGCCCGGCTCCATCTCGGCAAGCTGAACGCCCGGCACACACGGATGACCCAGGAGCAGGTCGACTACCTGGGTGTTCCGGTGGAGGGCCCCTACAAGCCCGACCACTACCGATATTAATTATATTAATTGGGGTCAGACCACGAAAGATTATTGATAACACTGCATTTATACCCTCAAAGGCCCGAAAATTCTGCCTTAGAGCATTACTTTCGGGCCTTTTTTTACGCACCTAAGGAAAATCCTGAACACCGCCTGAGTATTTTCCAAATAGTGCTGCCGAAGGCTGGACATCCCCTAAAGCCTAATTTGAGCAGTGTCAGGCTTGACTCGGTCCATCGGCTTGACTCGGTCCACCAATTGGAATACATATAAGCCTTTCATCTAGTCAATATGGAGGTTGCGCTATGAAACGTCATTCTTTCGTATTCCTTATTATTTCCGTATTGTTGATCTCTTCAGCATTTGCTCAAACAGATCCTGTCGTCAAGAAGATCATCGAAATTGGAACGACTGATAATCGCGTAATGGACCATCTCGATATATTGAGCAACCGGATAGGTGGTCGATTGATAGGATCCGGCGCCTACGAAGATGCAGAGAAATGGACCGCGAGCGAATTTCAAAAATGGGGCCTGGAAGTGGAAATGGACGACTCCGGGGAGCTGCCCGTCGGTTTTAACCGGGGACCCTGGTTCGGCAGGATGTTATCGGAAGGCGGCATGACATTGCATTTTGTGACACCCTCATACACGGCCGGGACAAAAGGCGTGCAGCGCGGCCCGGTGCTTATGGAGCCCAAGACACAGCGTGCGTTCGACAATATGAAAGGCGCCTTAAAGGGCGCCTGGGTGCTGATTGCAGGCTCCGGTGCAAATGGCAAGCCCATAGACACCTCGCCAGAGGCAGATGAGAAAAGAGCCAAAATAATTGAAGAGAATACAGAGATCGAGAAAAATAATGCTGAGATACGTAGAGAAAACAGACAGAATCGTGATAATCCCGAGGCACAAAAAGAGCTGATCCCTCTCACAGAAGAGCCGGCTCTCTTCTATAAGCAGATGAAGGAATCCGGAATACTCGGGATCATCCAGTCTGCCCCTGTTCCCTTACGAGCCACCCGCAGTACTGAGAGCATCCTCAACATGACATGGGAAACACTGCCCACGGTTCCGGATATAAAACTTGACGAAACCCAGTATGAAATAATCAAGAAGAAAGTCGAGGAGCGTAGGTATTTTTTACTCGAATTCGATATTCGCAACCATTTTAGGATGGGTCCCGTGAAATATCACAATGTAATCGGGATAATCCGAGGGACCGAATTCCCTGATGAGTATGTCATCGTATCAGGACACCTGGATGCCTATGACGTCGCGACCGGTGGAGTCGATTGCGGTGTCGGCGTGACGAATGCCATGGAGGCGGCTCGCTTGATCATGGAAGCCGGAGGCAAGCCGAAACGGACCATCCTGTTCTTCTTGTTCGCCGGCGAAGAGTTCGGGCTCTTCGGCTCAAAAAGTTGGGTGAAGCGGAACGAAGACAAGCTGGATAAGATCTCGAACATGTTCAATCGGGATGGCGGCCCTTCCTGCCCGACTGGAATTCGCGTGACCAAAGCCATGAGAGAGGATATGGAAAAAATCTGCGCCTCCATAAACAGCATAAATCCTGAATTCCCATTTGAGATACTTGATCGAGAGCCCAGGCCGCTGCCGGAAAGAGCCGGGGGCACAGATAGCGGCCCTTATGCCGTCAAGGGCATCCCCACCATGGGCATAGAGGGCGGGTATCCGAGGGGAGACAATTTCAGCTATGGTGAGATCTGGCATACCGAGCGTGATCTGTATAATAAAATGATTCCTGACTATCAAAAACACAGCGCTGTGGTTACGGCAGTTATAGCCTATGGAGTTGCAAATCTAGACCACCTTCTATCTCGGGATGGGTACTACATAACTGAAAAGAAAGAAGAAACTAAGAAAAAATAAGATGGCGAAGAGCGAGTCGCGCTATTCTACCATGTCATCCCAATCGAACCACTGTGGCCTCACCGACGTTGCTGTACCGGTCTGGTACACAAGTGAGGATGATGATTTGGCATTCCTTCCCCGCCTTGGCGAGAACTGCTCCCATCAGTTTAAGCCGCTCTGGGTCTGTATACCCCAACGCATCATCTAAAATGAGGGAAGCCCCACCGTCCTTGGAGACGGTCATCGCACATGCCAAACGAGATATCAGAGAGATCTGCTCTTTAGTGCCTCCGCTCAAGGACTCAGACGGGACATTGGAACCATCCATCGCCCGACCGGCAACCGACAGGTCTTCAGTTACCTCGACCTCAAAGGAGTTGTTGAACACCAGGCGTCCGAGCCTCTCGATTTTCTCTTTGAGGGGAGCGACATAGGCACGACGCGCCTTATCACGTTCCTCTTTCATGGTTACATACAGCAGCCTGGCCGCTTGAGCCCTCCGGATCATCGCTACGTTTTCTTGCCTTATGTGATCGAGATGACTCTGGGCTGCATGGAGCTTCTCATGCAAACCCTCTTCGCCAAAGACCTTGAGACGAGTACGTACTTCTGTATTTTCTTTCTGCGCAGCTCCACGCTTTTTCTCTACCGTTCTCAAAGAACCCTTCGCTGTTTCCTCCAGAGCTTTTACTCGATCAGGTTCCTTGTCGCGGAGGTCTGACTCGGCAGATTTTAAGTTCTCCTTTTCTGTATGGACAAGCTTGGTGGATTTCGAATGCTCCGATTCAAGGTCGTCATCGGAAGTGATCTTCCGGGATCGCGCAAGCTCG
>JAUXEH010000153.1 GCA_030620655.1 Candidatus Aminicenantota bacterium
GGAGACCCGGAGACGGCCCTGGCCCAACCCGGTTCGATCCTGATCACCCCCGCGGTCGCTGAAAAATATTTCGGCAGCCTGGATGTCCTGGGGAAGGTGCTTCACGGCGAAGACGACAGGTCGTTCAAGGTGACGGGGATCATCCGGGAGCTCCCGGACAATTCCCACTTCCATTTCGATCTGATGGCCTCGTCTATGGGCTACCCCCCGAGCAAGGCGCCCGACTGGTTCAGCAACGGCACCTTCACTTATCTTGTGCTGGATGAGAGCGCTACGGTCGCCCAGCTGCAGGAGAAACTCCCCGCACTCTCCAAGCAGTACATCGAGCCGACCATCAAGGAAGGCTTTGGCATGAGTTTCGATAAGTTCCTGGAGACCGGTAATTTCTTCGGATTCATTGCCCAGCCTCTGCTCGACCTCCACCTTCATTCCACCGCGGACAACGATTGGGAGACGACAGGGAGCTACAACACGGTCGTCATCTTCGCGGCCATCGCAATCGTGATCCTGATCGTGGCCTGTATCAATTTCACTAACCTGGCCACCGCAAGGGCCAGCAAGCGCGCCAACGAGGTCGGGATCCGCAAGGTCGTAGGCTCCCAGAGGCGGCAGTTGGTGCAGCAGTTCTTGACCGAATCTCTTTTCCTGAGCCTAGTGGCCTTTGCGATCGCCCTGGTTCTGGTGAGCATCGCCCTGCCGGCATTCAACCAGATCATGGACAAGGAGATCTCCATGGCCGTGCTGGGGACCTGGTACGTCCTGCCGCTCATGGTGGTGTTTGCGCTATCCGTCGGGATCCTGGCCGGTGTGTACCCCGCCTTCATGCTGGCGGCGTTCCGGCCAGTGGCGGTGCTCAAGGGAAAGATGCAGTCCAGTGTAAGGGAACGCAGGTTCCGCAATGTCCTGATCGTTTTCCAGTTTTTCACCACGGTCGTCCTCTTCATCGGCACGATCGTGATCTTCAACCAGCTCCACTTCATGCGGAACAAGGATCTGGGGTTTGACAAGGAGCACATCGTGGTCATCCAGAATGCCCACATGATCGGGGACCAGCAGGAGGCCTTCAAGGCCGAGCTCAGGAAAAATCCCGACATCCTGGGCGCGGCCTATTCGGCCACGGGGCCGTTCATGAGCCTGACTGCGCAGATCTACCGCAGGGAGGGGCAGGACATCCAGACCAACTACACCCTGGTCAACATCGAGGTGGATCACGACTACTTGGACACCTACCGACTGGAGATGAAAGATGGGCGGTTCTTCTCCCGGAAAAACACCACAGACAATACGGCGATGATACTGAACGAGGCCGCTGTACGGGCTTTGGGGATGGAGGAGCCGATCATCGGGAAGCAGTTGCTCTGGCTGACCGATGAGGGGATCTCGTTCACCATCATCGGGACGGTCAGGGACTTTCATATACAGTCGCTGCATGAGGCCATCCGGCCCATGGTCATGACCCTCAATCGGCCCGCTCCGATGCGTCTGTTGTCCCTGCGTATCAGCCCGGGGGAGACCGAGAAGACACTGGGTTTCGTAGAAGATCAGTGGAAAGCCTTCAGCCCGCCTCAGCCTGTCGACTATGTGTTCCTGGATGAACGCTTCGACAGGGGATACAGGTCTGAGATACAGGCCGGGAATGTTTTTTCCGCCTTCGCGGGATTGGCCATCTTGATCGCCTGCCTGGGGCTTTTCGGTCTGGCCTCGTTCATGGCCGAGCAGAAGACCAAGGAGATCGGAGTACGGAAGGTGCTGGGGGCTTCGGTGCCGGGGATCGTGATGCTGCTCTCGAAAGAGTATGTGAAGTGGCTGGTGGTGGCCAACCTGCTGGCCTGGCCGCTGGCCTACTATGCCATGCACAACTGGCTGCAGGATTTTGCCTTCCGGACCGGGCTCACAGTGTGGCCTTTCCTGATCGCCGGGGGGATGGCCCTGCTTGTCGCGCTCCTGACGGTGAGTTACCAGTCTATCAAGGCAGCCCTGGCCCACCCGATTAAAAGCCTGCGCTACGCGTGACCGCACCGGCAGGGCACGGCGGCGCAGTAAAAAATTGTGCCTGTCCCCTTTTGGGGCCTGTCCCCTTTTTCTCCTGGCCTTGCCATGATTCGAGCCAACAAGGTAAGATAGAAAAAGTTACGCACATGTTTAAAGACATAGGTCAGCATAAAATCGATCCCCGGGACCGGGCCGTCAAGCTGTTTGTGCTGACCACCTCGACCATCGTGTTCGCACTGATCATTTACATGGTGCTGCTGCTGGCCAACGTCATCCCCACGGCCGAGAGCCGGGAATACCAACGAAGGATACGGCGAGGGCAGGAGATCCTCGAGATCCTGGATATGCAGGTCGTAGAAGCGGGCTTTATTCGGAAAGCCACCAGCGCCCAAAAAGACATCTACATGCCGCAGCTGGTCCTGCAACTGGCAAATTCGTCGAAAAAGAAGTTTACGCAGATCATCCTGGAATGCCGCTTTTCCAGAGGGGATCAGTTCATTTGTGGGGGGAGATCCTATGCGAACGAGTTCGAGCCGGGAGAGGTTCGCAGAGTATCGGTTAAATGTGTGGAGTCCGGTTTCACCGGAGCCGTTATCTATGGGATCGGGCTCGAAGACGCCAGGCAGGGCTTGGAATATGAAATTGTCCTCAAGACCGAAGAAATCAGCGTCATCGCCCTCTCCGATTCCCTTACATTCAAGTTACTATAAATCGCGCTCCGTGAGGACGATGTCGTCGCGGACATAGACGATGTTGGTCTCTCTCAGCATGCTCTGGAACTCATCAGGCGAGAGGTCATCACGAACCACTGCTTCGACCGATCTGCCGATGTAGAGCTTTTTATTGATGTTGTCGACCATGCTGTTGACCCGGATGTAGAGATTGGCCTGGGTCTTATCCGCAACCACGGTGATCTTGTTATCTTTGACGCGGATGGCGCGCACCCCTTCGAATCTGGAGACCTTGGACACCAGGTTCTTAAGCATCCGGCGTTTCCGGTTTCGGATGTAGCGAAATATCACAAGGCCGACGATGCCCATCCAGAGCAGTGTCGCCCATGGGATGTCTGTGAACAGCAGGATGGCTACCGCGACCAGAGCCGCAGCGGCAAGAGCGATCACTTTGGATCCGACCGGTATCGAGGTCCTTATCCAGTATTTGATCTCCTCGAACTTATGGCCGGGGATGAGGGTCCGCCGGACTCCGGATTCGATGTCGGCCCGCAGATGTTTGAGGTCCATTGCCAGCGCGGCCGCGTCTTCATACCGGTCCTCGGATCGTTTGCGCAGGCAGCGGGAAATTATACGGTGCAGCTCGGGCGGAAGATTCTTCCGGATCACCGTGATCGGTTTGACCTCGTCGAAGGCAATGGAATGCATGGTATCCAGGGGGGAATCGCCTTTGAAGGGAAGCTCTCCGGTGACCATCTCATAAAGGACGATCCCCAGAGAGAACACATCGGAGGTGTAGGTCAGTTCCTGCCCGCGTGCCTGTTCCGGACTCATGTAGGCGATGGTTCCCATCACAGTGCCGGCCATGGTCTGAGCCATGGTCTGCGTGCGAGTTCTGTTGGGCCAGGTCTCGGTCCCGGTGGCATCCGCATCAGGCTCCAACAGCTTGGCCAATCCGAAGTCGAGGATCTTGGTGTGGCCGTCCCGTGTGACCATGATGTTGTCGGATTTGATGTCCCTGTGGATGATCTTGGATTTGTGGGCCTTGGAAAGACCCTCGGCGGCTTGATACGCAATCTCGACCGAGCCGATGAGGTCCAACTCCTGGTTGGTGATCAGCTGGCTGACGGTGTGGCCCTCGACGAATTCCATGGCTATGAAGGTGGTGCCGTCCACCTCATCGATGTCATAGACCTGGGCGATGGCGGGGTGCTGGATGGAGGCGGCGGCACGCGCCTCCTGCTGGAAGCGGCGCAGGCGGTCCGGACTGGCGGTGAGCTCCGGTTTGAGGACCTTGAGCGCCACCGGCCGCTTGAGCTTCTGGTCCTGGGCACGGTACACGACACCCATGCCGCCTTTTCCCAGCAGTTCCTCGATCTTATAGTGCTTGATGCTTTTCCCGACCATACGCCTAGACTTCCGCCTATCCTATACCATAGGACTCCCTTCCGGTCAATCTGGTTTTATGCTCTGGATTTGCGCTCCTACAATTAGAACGTATTGATATTATTATAGTTATCTTCTCATAAAGCATAATAAAAACGGCTTAAAGTTCACTTTTTGATGCCAGAAACGCACATATAGGAGAGATTAAAGTATCGATTTGGCCCCCAAAAAGCTTGATTTAAGCCAATATTTGTAGGCATTTAAGACAGTATTTTCTTTGTTTTAAGTAAGTTCTGATTGTCGGAGCGCGAGCTGTGGCTAGCGCGAGCTATTGCGGCGGCCATGGCCGGGGAGCGGGGCTATCTCTCCGGCCCTGCCCCCTGCGCGGCCTGCTCGTAAAGCACGGCCGCCTTCAGGAAATATTCTGCGGCCGCGCGGTAATCCCTGCTGTTCAGATTTCTGTCGGCCCGGGTTTCGAGGGCCTTCGCTTCCGCGTATAGGTTGACCGACTTCGAAGCCCCGGCCCGGTCCGCCTTCTCCCTTCGGTTCACCACCAGGCCTCGCAGGGCCAGCACACACTCCGCGCCTCCCTCACAGTCCTCGTTCAAGGTGAAGACCTCTCCGGCCAGGGAGTAGAGGATCCCGGCTCTGGCGAAGTCCCTAGCCTGGTACGCCCGGTCGGCATCCTCGCGCGTCTTGTTGGCTAGGCCCAAAAGGACGCTTTCATCCGCCTCAGGGCGTGAGGACTCGAACACAGGCCAGGTCCGCCCCACCTCTGTTCGGTTCCTGTCCGCGACTTCCTTGACCTGGATCTGGGGGAGGAGCCGGTTGAGGCGGTTTATGGCCGATCCGTAATGATACTCGGCCTGCTTTTTGTCCCCCGTCTCCCTGAGCTCGTTCCATTTCTTGATGTCGGCTGCGACCTTTGTCCATTCTTCCTTGAAGGGTTCATCCGCATCCATGGATTCCAGGGCCTTGTCCACACCGGCAATGAACTCCTCCACGTCTTCCTCAGAAAGCAGCTTCAGAATATTGGCCGTGCCGAAGCTGAGAACCCGCATGATCCCCTGGGCCTTCTGATACTCGCTGACCCCTTCGCCGAAGTACTGCTCTGAGAACTTGATGATCTTGGAGAAGTCCATGGCCCCAAAGGCTTTGAGCTGCTCGTCCCCGGGCGGCCTGGGAACCACTACAAAGTCCGTCTCGGGGATCGCCCTGGACTCTCTCTGGCCTTCGACGCGTTCCCTGAGTGCTGCGCGGCTCTCCGTCAGATCGGGCACCCGCTTCATGTCGCGGCTCACCTTCCAGACCACGCCTGCGGAGGCCAGGAGTATGATCATCAGGAAGCCGATCACCATCACCCTCCGGGGCTTGAACGAGACGGTGATCTCTTTTTTCGTGTCGGTCTTCTTCTCGCTCCGGGGGATGACCCTCTCCATGGTGGGGATCCCCTGCTCGATGTTCGAAAGGTCCTTGAGCAGGTCCTCGGCCGACTGGTACCGGTTCGCCTTATCCTTCTCCAGGCATCTGAGGATCACATGGCACAGGTCCTCGGACACCTGGGCGTTAAACTCGCAGGGATCCACGGGACTTTCCTCCCTGTGCTTGATGGCTATGCTGAGGGGTGTCTCGCCTTTGAACGGCACCCGGCCGGTCACCATCTCGTACAGGATCACACCCATGGCGTAGATGTCGGCCCGGTGGTCCACGTCCGAGGCCTCGGCCTGCTCCGGTGCCATGTATTCCGGCGTCCCCACCAGCACCCCGGTCATGGTCACGCCCTTGGAGTACAGGGAGCGAGCAATCCCGAAGTCCATGACCTTGACGTTGCCGTCGTTGTCGATCATGATGTTCTGGGGCTTGAGGTCGCGGTGGACTACCCCCAGGCGGTGGGATTCAACTAGCCCCTCGCATATCTGACGGCCGATGGCCACCGCCGTCCCCACGCTCAGCTCCCGGGTCATCCGGATCATGCGCTTGAGGTCCTGGCCCGCCACATACTCCATGGTGATGAAGTGAAGCTTCCCGTGTTCTCCCAGGTCGTAGAGCCGGCAGATGTTGCGGTGGGTGACCTTACGGGCCAGCCGGAGCTCGTTGTTGAAGCGCTCGATGGTGTGCGTATCGAAGGCGATCTCGGGCCGGATGAGCTTGAGGGCGACCTTTTCGTTGACCTTCTGGTCGAAGACCTTGTAGACCGTGCCCATGCCGCCCCCGCCCAGCTCCTCGATCACCTCATAGCGGTCGGAGATCACGGTGCCGCGGTGTATGCCCTCCATGATGTACCTGAGCGTGTCCTTGTCATAGGCAATCGTCTCCTGCTGGTCCATGGTAAGAGGCATCCCACAGCGGCCGCAGTAGTTGGTGTCGGCCGGATTGTCGTAGCTGCATCGCGAGCACTTCATGGCTGTATGTCTCTCGTTTTTATCCTATATATATAGAACGAAAAAATGGGCACTTGGGTTGCTCGACCCTGATCCATCCCCTTTCAAATTAGAGCACTCCCGGGAGTGGTTGTCAATGAAGAGCCAGATGAATTGTGACATCTTCGCCTTGACTCCCCTACCAGTCTGTGTTTGTATAATGGATTCATGAGGGTCGGTTCCACCAGAAGGCGGAAGGTCTTCTATTCCTGGAAGCAGATCGCCTATCACCTGGGCTGCAACGAACGCACCTGCCTGCGTTGGGAAAAGGA
>JAUXEH010000379.1 GCA_030620655.1 Candidatus Aminicenantota bacterium
TATGCAAATCGCTTGGGAATTTCTGGGTATCTTTTTGGAAAACAGCAGTCCGCCAGACTTTTTTTTGAAACCGAGACGTTTTTTGGCCTCCATTTACCCACTCAAGTGTACCTCTCTTCCGAAGTGAACAGAGAGCTGGAAATATCTGGACTTGAGGGTTACATCCGGAAAATAGCGTTCCAGCAATACTACAGCTGGGGGGAGACTCTGGGGGAGTCGCGCTGGGGAGATAGGCTGCGTTTTCTGTGGAACTACAGTTTCCGGCATATTCGTCTCGATCCATTTGACACCAACCTGGATCCTGTGAATACGGACAGAGGAAGCATTTCCCTCTCGCTGCTCGGCGACACGCGGGACAGCTTTGTCAACCCTACCCAAGGATCCTTTTGGAGTGTCAGCTCCGAGTTTGCCCGCACCTGGCTTGGCTCCGAAGTCAATTTTAACAAGCTCTACGGCCAGGGCTTTTTGTACGTCTCTTTGGCTGAGAATGTCATCTGGGCCTCTGGCCTTCGTTTGGGCGTTGTGCCTGGTGAAAATCCACTCCTGATCATCGAAGATCGATTTAAAGCCGGTGGGCCGTCAACAGTCCGGGCATTTCCCCTAAACTCGCTCGGGCCCAAGAATGAAAGAGGCGAGCCACTCGGCGGCCAGGCCCTTGCGGTTTTCAACCAAGAGCTGCGCTTTCCGTTGTATAAGTCACTCTATGGCGGCGTATTCTACGACACCGGCAATGTGTTTCTGCTGGCGAGCAAAATGCAATTCGGCGACCTCCGACATGACGCAGGCGTGGGTCTTCGATATCTCCTTCCCTTTGGTCCCATCCGTTTTGACTTTGCCTATGTTCTCGACCCAGAGCAGGGCGAGAAACGCTACCGCTTTGTCCTCACCCTCGGCCACGCATTCTAACCACCCAGCATGGTCTTGCGGGCACCGAAGAACTTCTGGAACCAGGACCGGACGTGACCCGTGTAGCGTTTGGTCAGGATGAGGGGGCCGTCGATCTCGCGTGCGATCATTTCCGGCATGTCCCCGAAGACCGCACGGCGGATCAGGCCCTCTTCCGGGGCGCCCATGATGATCATGTCATGGCGGCGCGCCTCCTCCAGCACGGCTTCGGCGATCCTGTGTGTCTTGCGGATGATGATCGTGTACCTCTCCGGTGTGACGGCGTCGGCCAGCTTGTTCAGGTCGTCCTGGATCTTCTTCCGTATGCTGCTCATGTCGTCATGATGAGTGGCGTGGAAGAGCTCGATGGGTGTTTTCGGGTCCGGCACGAGTGCCTCGGCCACCTTGAGTGAGAGGACGGCGTAGCGCACGTTGCTCACCGGGATCAGGACACGCTCCACGGGCGTGTCTTCAACCGGTGCGCGGCAGAGCAGGGCGATGTCGCAGACCGTGTTCTGGATGATCTCGTCGAGGATGGTCCCGAACACGCGGTTGCGGGCCGGAACCTCCCCCTCCCAACCCAGGATCATGAGGTCGATCTGGCGCTCGCTGCAGGTCTCGATGATGGCCTTGGGGATGTTGTGGCTGACCTTTACCAGGGAGTAGACCGGGATGTGTTCTTCCTCCGCCATCTGGATGGCCCGAGACAGGAGGCCGCGGGCCTGGTCCAGGTATTT
The DNA here is from genome assembly GCA_030620655.1 of Candidatus Aminicenantota bacterium. Classification (GTDB taxonomy): domain Bacteria; phylum Acidobacteriota; class Aminicenantia; order Aminicenantales; family Aminicenantaceae; genus JAUXEH01. The sequence goes on from JAUXEH010000379.1 coordinate 1,623, forward strand.
GCGACCCTCGCTGGGCGGCAGCTGGGCCGGCACACGGATGACGTTCAGGGCGGTGATGTCCCCGTTGTGGGCCTTGGCCATCCGGATGGCAAACCGCTGCAGCTGCTCCACGGTCTGTGCATTGGTCATGGGGGACAGGATGTGGAAATGGCGGGGATCGGCATGGAACACGGGGTGCTCGGCATGGATGACCGGCTCCGCCTTGGCCTTGAATTCCTTGTGGCGGGAGTACCCGTAGTAGAGGGCGATTCCCAGCAGAAGATAACCCAGGCACACCCAGATTCCCAGCGGCCGGTAGAAGAAGAGGAACACGGCCAATATCAGGTTGAGGACGGTGGCCGCGATGGGGATGAAGGGAAACAGCGGGACCTTGAATCCCCGGTCCAGGTCAGGCCGGTTCTTGCGCAGGTTGATGACGGCCAGGTTGACGAAGATGAAGAGCAGCAGGAACATGGCGTCCGTGGCGCTGGCGATGTCCTCGATGGGCAGGGCCACGGCCATGAAGACGATGAGGGCGCCGCTGATGTAGGTGGCCATATACGGGGTGCGTTTCTTGGGATGGATCCTGGCAAACAGGCCAGGGAGGTTGTGGTCCCGGCCCATGGCGAAGCTCACGCGGGAGGAGGAGTAGATGGTGGCGTTGAGCGCTGACATGGTGGCGAACAGGCCGCCGATGAGGAAGATGATGCGGCCCACTCGGCCCATCATGAAGTGTTCGGCCGCCTCGATCATGGCCATCTCGCCGTTTTCTCCCAGGTACTGCCAGGTGGGCTGGCCGCCCTCGGGTTCCACCGCTCCCAGGGCCACGAGGGCCACCAGGATGTAGATGGGCACGACGATGAGCAGCGAGAGGAAGATGGAGCGCGGGATGTTGCGCTTGGGGTCCTTCACCTCCTCGCCGCACTGGGCGATGATCTCATACCCCTCGAAGGCGATGAAGGTCAGGCCCATGGCCATGATGATGCCGGTCCAGCCCTTCTGGAAGAACCCGCTGAACTGCGACTGCCAGGGCTCGGAGGTCTTGCCGGCGAACATGGCGTACAGGCCGAACCCGATGAACATGGCGATGACCACGATCTTGACGATGGTGATGAAGCTCTCTGCCTGGCCCGTCTCCTTGGCTCCGCGGACGTTGATCCACACGAAGAGCAGGGTGATGAGGACGGCCATGACTTTGGCCGCCAGCATAGGGGCGTTCTCCGGAGACAGGGCATGGAACGGCCCGGCCAGGTCGATCCCCGCCTGACCGAGCAGGCCCGCGGCAAAGGCCCCGAATGCCACCCCATACAGGCTGCA
>JAUXEH010000097.1 GCA_030620655.1 Candidatus Aminicenantota bacterium
CCTAGACTGAATTAGTCCTTCTTTTTATCTCTTCCGTCCGTAATTGTCAACCGCCGGTGGGGGCGGATCGGCCGGATTCGCAAAACGTTTCCGCGGACGGAAGGGTGGGATACACAGTGGGGGCGGGTCGGATGGGTTGACAATATCACAGCGAACGCATATAAATGTGACCAGGGCACCGGAGCCGGGACATGAGCCGCTGGAAGGAACACGACGACCAGGCCGAAGAGGAAAAACTGGACACCATCCTTCACCCAGACACAAAGGCCAAGGCCTTCAAGATAACCGTCGAGTTCGGCCACAAGTCTTCCCCCAACTACACCCAGGCCGTCGACCTGGCCCGGCGCATGCCCACCTACACGGAGCAGGGCGAGGGCGAGTGGGTGCGCCACACCGCCACCTTTTCCCCGGATGATGTGGAGGAACTCTTCCATCTATTCAACCTCGTCCACGAATGGGACAGCACGGAAGTGCTGGTAAACCACAAGAAGATCCCCTATGCCCACCAGCTCTGGCTGCCGCTGATGTGGTTCTACCGCATCTAGCCTGCCTCCTGCAGGCGCTCCTCAGGCGATTTCCTCAAAACGGACAGTGAAGTGCCGCAGATGGGGAGCCTGATGCGTGATCTTCAACCCCTTGATCGTGTCACGCCGTTTCAGCAGGGCGATCAGAGAATCGGCCACGTATTCGAGGTGGGACACCGTGTAGACCCGGCGGGGCACGGCCAGGCGGACCAGTTCCAGCTCGGGATACAGCTCCCTGCCCGAGGCTTCATCCCTCCTGCCGAACATGACACCTCCGATCTCCACGGTCCGCACGCCCGCCTCGCGATAGAGTGCGACACTGAGCGCCTGTCCCGGATACTGGTCGCGCGGGATATGGGGCAGGAACCGGTCTGCCAGCACATAGATGGCATGCCCTCCCGGCGGGCTGTAGACAGGCACTCCGGCCTGGTGCAGGAGCTCCCACAGGTATCCCACCTGGGAGATACGGTGTTCGAGGTAGGCTTCATCCAAGACCTCCTCCAGCCCTTGGGCCACGGCTTCCAGGTCACGCCCCGCCAACCCGCCGTAGGTGGGGAAACCCTCGCTGACGATGAGGTTGTTGCGGAGCCGCTCGGCCACGGCATCGTCGTTCAGGGTCAAGAAGCCGCCGATGTTCACGAGGGCGTCTTTTTTTGCGCTCATGGTGGCGCCGTCCGCACAGGCGAAGATATCCCGGGCGATCTCGAGCACAGACCTGGACGACTCACCCTCCTCACGGAGCTTGATGAAATATGCATTCTCGGCGAAGCGGCAGGCGTCCAGGAAAAAGGGAATACCGCTCTCCCTGCAGACAGCACTCACGGCTCGGATATTGGCCAGCGAGACCGGCTGCCCGCCTCCGGAGTTATTTGTGATGGTAAGCATGACCAGCGGGATCCTGCCTCGGTCTGTTTCCGCTATCATGGCCTTCAATTTTTCCACATCCATGTCCCCTTTGAACGGCGAAAGGTCATCGGGATCGTAGGCCGCCACCGGGGCGAGGTCCACGGCTTCCGCATCCCGGACTTCCACGTTGGCCCGGGTTGTGTCGAAATGGATGTTATTGGGGACTCGGTCCCCCGGTCCCACCACAGTCTGAAAAAGGACCCTCTCCGCGGCACGTCCCTGGTGCGTGGGGATCACATGCGCGAATCCGAAGATGTTCTTGATAGCCCGCTCGAACCGGAAAAAGCTCCGCGCACCGGCATAGGATTCGTCCCCCTGCATCATGCCGGCCCACTGAAAATGGCTCATGGCCGAGGTCCCGCTGTCCGTCAACAGGTCGACAAACACATGGTCCGCAGGGACATTGAACAGATTGAAGCCGCCCCTCTTGAGTATCTGCTCTCGTTCCTCCCGCGATGTCATCTGGATGGGCTCGACGCTTTTGATCCTGTAAGGTTCCACTGGTTTTCGAGACATAGCGCTCATTCCTTTATCCTTTCTATTTCACTCCGCTGTCGCCGGCAGCTCAGAAAGACACCAGGCCTCTGAGGGCCTGAAGCCGATCTTCGATCTCCTGGGCGGATATATCCTTGAGCCGCTCCACACTGAAATCCTCGATGGTGAAGGAGGCCAGCACGCTTCCGTAAGCCGCAGCCCTGCGGAAATCCTCGGGCCGGAAGGAACCGGCGCGGTCCAGGTACCCCAAAAACGCCCCGGCGAAACTGTCGCCGGCGCCGGTCGGATCGATCACCGTTTCACAGGGATAGGCCATGACCCCGAACATAAATTCTTCCCCCACGAGCAGGGCGCCGTGTTCGCCCTTTTTGATCACGGCCAGAGACGGCCCCATGGAGAGCAGTTTTTTCCCGGCCTTGATCAGGTTCAGCTCATCGGTGATCATCCTGACTTCTTCATCATTGGCGAAAAAGATATCAACTTCCTTCAGGACGCGTACCAGGGCCTCGGGCTTTGTGTTGATCCAGAGATTGATGGTGTCCATAGCGACCAGGCGGGGTTTCTGAGCCTGCCTGCGGATGTCCTCCTGAAGCTCAGGGTCGATGTTGCCCAGGAAGACGATGTCGGCGGCGGCATAATCCTGAAGCAGCCGGGGCTTGAAATCCTGGAACACGTTAAGCTCCGTCCGGATGGTGGTCCGCTGGTTGGGATCGTCCCCATAGCGCCCTTCCCAGTGAAAGGTCTTGCCCGCCTCGCGGGTCACGCCCCGCGTGTCCACACCCCTCCGGTTCAGGAGGGAAATGAACTCCTGCGGGAAATCATCCCCTATGACAGCCACGATCTGCGGTGATGTGAAGTAGCTGGCCGCCAGAGCCGAGAAGGAACAGGACCCCCCGATGATCCGCTCCTTGCGTTCGGTGGGTGTTTCGATGGTGTCAAAAGCCAGAGAACCGACAATGACCAGACTCATGGTGTACGCTCCTCCTACTGCCCCGGGTATTTCTCGAGAATATGGCGGAGTTTTTCCCTCGTTTCCTGGGGAATGACTTCGGGGTTCGTGACGACACAGCCCTCCAGGGCGGAACCGCAGGCGCAGGCCTCGTCGGCGGCCCCCGCAAGCTGAGGGATCACCTCTTTGAGGAGGGCCTTGGCGCTGCTGATGTTCGCAGCCAGGTTCCCCATGATCATCTCCACGGAAACGGGTTCCTCCGAATCATGCCAGACATCGTAGTCCGTGACCAGGTTGATGGCGGCATAGCAGATCTCCGCCTCCCGGCAGAGCTTCGCTTCGGTGGCGCTGGTCATGCCGATCACATCACAGCCCCAGGACCGGTAGACGCGGGACTCGGCCCTGGTGGAAAAAGCGGGGCCTTCGATGCAGATGTACGTTCCCCGGGGATGGATACGCAGCCCCAGCTTTTCGCCCGCTTGGTAAAGAGATCCGGCCAGAGCGGAACAGACCGGCTCGGCCAGGCTGATGTGGGCCGCGACACCCTGCCCGAAAAATGAGTTCTTGCGATGCGTGCGGTCAAAATACTGGTCGGGTATCACCACATCCCGCGGCCGGATCTCTTCCTTCAGGGATCCCACCGAATTGATGGAGATAATCCTGCCGGCCCCCAGCATCTTGAAGGCATAGATATTCGCCTGATAGTTGATCTCGGCAGGCAGCAGGCGATGCCCTTGCCCGTGGCGGCTGAGGAAGGCGATCCGAGTGCCGGCGTATTCGCCGATGACAAAGGAATCCGAGGGCTCTCCGAACGGTGTGTCGATGTTCACCTCGTCCCTGACCTCGATCCCATCGACCTTATACAAGCCGGTGCCGCCCAGAATCCCGATACCGACCTGGGGGAGATTATCAGATAGTGCCTCTGTCACCGATCCTCCTCTACTTAACCTGAATTATCCAGGTTCGTAAGCCCGTGCAATCCGCGGATGTGGGATACCACAGTCTTTCGCAGCGACGCTTCGCGGCTGAGATAATTTCGGCACGCGGGAAACACATGCCAGGGTCATCATATACCGTGGGCGACGGCATGTCCAGACAGAACCGCTCCCAAGCGCTCGATGTCCACGCTCCCCGGGCTGACGTTTCAGCTCGGGGTGGGGGCGGTTGGGTGGGTCTTCGGCAAGGAGGGCCCTGCTTTATCTTTCCGAGCCCATGGGGTGGCTGGGTGGGTCTTCGGCGAAAGCAGATGGTTCCAGGCAGAAGAGGCCGGAGAGAAGCGGCCAGACACCATCTGACTGAGCCCATGGGGAGGTTGGGTGGGTCTTCGGTGAAGGCAGATGGTGCCTGGCCGCATTCATCCGGATAGACATCCCCGGGCATTTCCGCTATCCTATGCTCCGGAGAAATGGGATGAGTGAAGACCAGGACATGGGAGCGCTGATCGGCCGCCTTCAGCGCGCCAAGAACGTTATCGCCCTGACCGGCTCGGGGATCTCGGCCGAGTCGGGCATCCCAACCTTCCGGGGAAAAGAAGGCTTGTGGAAGACCTACCGCGCGCAGGACCTGGCCACTCCCCAGGCTTTTGCCCGCGATCCGGAACTGGTCTGGGAATGGTACGACTGGCGGCGCGGGCTGATGTCCCCTAAACTGCCCAATGCCGGGCATCAGGTTCTGGCGGCATGGGAAGAGGCGATCCCGCAATTTGCGCTCATCACCCAGAACATCGACGGCCTCCATAGGAGGGCCGGTTCCAGGAACGTCCTGGAACTGCATGGAAACATCTGGAGACTGCGCTGCACGCAGGAAGGAACGGTGGTCGAGAACCATGAATCCCCCCTTTCACCCCTCCCGCCCCTCTGCGCAGACTGCGGGGCGCTGCTCAGGCCGCATGTGGTGTGGTTCGGGGAATCGCTGGACCCGGATATCATCGGACAGGCTTTCTCGCTCAGCGCCCGCTGCGACCTGATGTTCGTGGTGGGGACCTCGGCTGTCGTGCATCCCGCGGCCTCGCTTCCCCTGGCCGCGCTGGAGGCGGGGGCAGCCGTGGTGGAGATAAATCCGGAACCTACCCCCCTCACCCAGCATGCGGCATTCTCTTTCCGGGGGAAGGCGGGAGATATCCTGCCGCGTATCGACCGGGCCCTGCGCGAAATCTCCAGAGTACGCGAGAGGGATTAGTCATGAAATATGTGTACTTCGATGCCTTCTCCGGATGCAGCGGAGACATGATCCTGGGTGCACTGCTGGACCTTGAAACAGACAGGGCGGCCTTCCTGGATGCCGTGGCCAGCCTGGAACTCCCGGTAGAGATCTCTATCGAAGAGACCCGTAGAGCCTCGCTGCGCGGCCTTAAGGCAAATGTCAAAGTCACACGGGACACCCACGCCCACCGGAAATGGGCGGACATCCGGGAGATCATAAGCAGGGCCTCCCTGTCCGGGTCGGCCGAGGAGCGCTCCCTGGCCATCTTCCGCCGCCTGTTCGAGGCCGAAGCCCGTGTTCACGGGCGGCCCTGGGAGGAGACCCATCTCCACGAAGCCGGCGCGGACGACGCCCTGGTGGACATCGTGGGATTCAGCGTGCTCGTGGAGATGCTCGACATCGGTGAATTTTACTCCTCCCCCCTGAACGTGGGGGGCGGATGGGTGAAGGCGGCACACGGCATACTCCCGGTCCCGGCACCGGCGGTGAGCGAGCTCCTCATAGGTGTCCCCACCTACTCGGCTCATGTCCAGAAAGAACTGGTAACACCGACCGGGGCGGCTATCCTTACCACGGTGGTCAAGGCTTATTCCGCGCTCCCGGAGATATGTTATGACAAGGTGGGATGGGGAGCCGGAGGCAGGGACCTCCCCGACTTTCCCAACCTGCTGCGAGTTTTCTACGGAGACAGCAAGGCCATGCGGCCCGGCAAACGGATTTTCCAGATCGAAGCCAACATCGACGATTCGACACCCCAGGTGCTGGCCGGGTTTCAGGACCGGGCGCTACAGGAGGGGGCACTGGATGTGTTCCTGACCCCGGTCGTCATGAAGAAGAACCGCCTGGCCAGCAAAGTCTCAATCCTGGTCGAGGAAAAAGCCCTGGAAGACTTAATGAGCCTTATCTTCCGCGAAACAAGCTCGATCGGCGTGCGCTACTTCCCGGTTGGGCGGCGCGTGCTGGACCGCCGCTACGAGACCGTGGATGTCCTGGGGAAAAAGATCCGGATCAAGCTGGCCGGGCCGGAAGGCAAGACGGTCAACATCCAGCCCGAATTCGACGACTGCCTTCAAGCGGCGGATACAACCGGCCGTCCGGTCAAAGAGATCATTGCCCTGGCTCTGCAGGCCTACTCCGGGGAACGAACCAATCGAGACAAAGGATAGATCCGATGTCCAAAGGTAAAAAGGTGGATCTCAAGCGCATCGAGGAGGGAGTGCGGCTCATCCTGGAAGGGATCGGCGAAGACCCGGAACGCCCAGGGATCAAGCGGACGCCTATCCGGGTAGCGCACATGTTCGAAGAGATCCTGGGCGGCACCCATGAGGATGCCGGCAAGTATCTCCAGCCCATTGAGGGAGAGAAACACGACGAGATGGTGCTGATCAAGAACATCCCGCTCTACTCGATGTGCGAACACCATCTGCTGCCCTTCGCCGGCGTGGCTCACGTAGCCTACATCCCCAAGGGGGGGCGCATCGTGGGCCTCAGCAAGATCGCGCGCGTCGTGGAGGTCTTCGCCCGGCGGCTTCAGGTCCAGGAACGGCTCACAAAAGAGATTGCCGACCTCATTGACACTACCCTCAATCCCCTGGGCGTCATGGTGGTCATCGAAGCCGAGCACATGTGCATGTCCATGCGGGGGGCCAAGAAACCCAAGTCCCTCACGGTGACCTCGGCGGTCCGGGGGTCCTTCCGCACCAGCAACGCCACCAGGTTCGAAGCCATGACATTGATCGTAGGAGGAGTGTCCGGTGGGCGAGAACGCTAAAAAGACTTTCTACATCACGACACCGATCTACTACGTGAACGATGTGCCGCACATCGGGCATGCCTACACCACAATCATCGCCGATACGGCCGCACGCTTCAAAAAGATGATGGGGTATGATGTGTTCTTCCTCACAGGCACCGACGAACACGGACAGAAGATCGAAAAGGCGGCCGCAGCCCGAGGCATCCAGCCTCTCGAGTTGGCCGACAGGATGGTCATCCGGTTCAAGGACCTGTGGAAAGCCCTCAACATCGATTACGACGGCTTTATCCGCACCACCCAGCCCCATCATGAACAGGTAGTGCAGGCGCTCTTCCGGAAGCTCAAGGACAGGGGTGACATCTACCGGGGGTCCTACGAGGGGTACTACTGTGTTTCCGACGAGAATTTCCTCTCCGCGGACGTTCCCCTGGAAGACGGGGGTTTCAAGATCTGCCCGGACTGCGGCAAACAGGCCGGCCAGGTGTCTGAGGAATGCTATTTCTTCCGGCTCTCCGCTTATCAACAGCGCCTGCTGGATTTTTACGCCGAAAATCCGACCTTTGTCCGCCCTCAATCGCGAATGAACGAGATAACGAGCTTCGTGCGGCAGGGACTCAGGGACCTGAGCATCACCCGGTCGACGGTTCGGTGGGGGGTCGCGATACCGGATGATCCGGACCACACGGTCTATGTCTGGTTCGACGCCCTGCACAACTACCTGTCGGGCATCGGCTTCGGCAGCAACGACGCACTCTACCGGAAATTCTGGCCGGCAAACGTCCACCTCATCGGCAAGGACATCCTGCGCTTCCACGCCGTGTACTGGCCGGCCTTCCTGATGGCGAGCGGATTCTCCCTGCCCGAGTGCGTGTTCGGCCACGGCTGGTGGCTCAAGGACAAGAGCAAGATGTCCAAATCCAAGGGCAACGTGCTGGATCCGCACCTCATCCTGGACACCTTCGGGACCGACCCGCTGCGGTATTTTTTGCTGCGGGAGATCCCCGTGGGGCTGGACGGCAATTTCTCCCATGAAGGATTCATCCACCGCGTCAATTCCGACCTGGCCAATGACCTGGGCAACCTGGTTCAGCGTGTCCTGACTATGATCCGAAGCTACTTCTCCGGCCGGATCTCGGAGATCGGGGAAGCCACCGGGGAGGACCAGGAGCTGAACACCAAGTTCCTGGAGCACAGGGACAGGATCATAGAGCATTACGACGACCTGGCCATCAACCGCGCCCTGGAAGATCTCTGGGGCTACATCAACACCGTTAACCGCTATCTGGCGGACAACGAGCCGTGGAAAAAGGCCAAGCAGGCGGGAGCGCGGGCCCGGCTGGGCCGAATCCTCTACCAGGCTGCGGCCGCCATACGCACCATCGCCTGTCTGGTGTATCCGGTCATGCCCGAATCCGCAGACAAGATCTGGCATTTCCTGGGTGAGGGCACGTCCCCGGGAGAGACGGTCCTGGCCCACCTGGCTTTCGATGATCTGGAGACCGGTGTCGAGTTCCTCAAGCCCGATCAGCTCTTCCCCCGGGTCGACCTCAAGGATTTTCTCAAGGAAAAACCGGTGGAGACGCCGGCGGGCAAGCAAAAAAAGGAGGGAGAAATGGAGCAAATCACGTTTGACGAGTTCAAGCGCATGGACCTGAGAGTGGCCGAGATCCTCCAGGCGGAAAGAGTGGAGGGGACGAACAAGCTCATAAAGATGAAGATAGACATCGGAGATGAGACACGGCAGATGATCGCAGGCATCGCGGACACCTATGCTCCAGAGGATTTGACAGGAAAAAAACTCATCGTGATCGTCAACCTGAAACCGGCCGTGATCCGGGGGATCGAATCGCAAGCGATGCTCCTGGCCGCCGTAAAACCCGACGATTCGGCCATCGTCCCCTTCTTTTCGGAAGACGTACCGACCGGAGCCCCGGTCAAATAAGCCACTGAGGAGACCCCCGCCATGCGGCCTACGCCAGGTAGGGGAACAGACGCTCCGGGGATACAGCTCCCGGCCTCAGGATACGTGGGGGACGCACGCTAAGGTCAATCACGGTGGACGGCTGGCCTCCTTGAGTAGCGCCGCCGTCGAGGATGAGATCCACCTTTCCCTGAAATACCCGGACGGCCTCACGAGGATCGGCGGTCTCCCCCTCACCGGACAGGTTGGCACTGGTCGCGGTCAGGGGAAATCCCGCCGTCCTCACCAGATTCCTGAGCCAGGCAAGATCCGGAACCCGAACCCCGATGGTCCGGGCAGCCCCCAGCAGCACATCCGGGAGCCGGGGAGACGCGGGCAGGACCACGGTCAGGGGACCCGGCCAGAAGGCTTCTGCCAGATCCGGAAGCTCAGGCGGCAGTTCCGCCGCAACCTCCGGAAGCATCCCGTAATCCGAAATCACCAAGGAGAGCGGCTTGCCTTCGATCCTCTGCTTGACCCGGTAGACCCTGCGCACGGCCTCGGCATGGAATCCGGAGGCCCCCAGTCCGTAAAAGGTGTCTGTGGGATAGACGATCACCCCCCCCCTTCCCAGAATCCCGGCGATCCTGAGTAGGATGTTCCGGTCCTCCCTTTTCAGGTCTGTGCGGATTATCTCAGTCTTCATGCTCGGTTTCTCTATAGTATACGGAAATCCCAGATCAGTAAATCCCCTCCTGGATTATTCACGAGCCGAGATTGCGGCAGATGCTAGGCATGGAGGGCGAAGCTGTGGTTTACCACCGCGAGACCCGACATAACGTAGTAGATGCCGTGAGATCGGCGCGCCC
>JAUXEH010000146.1 GCA_030620655.1 Candidatus Aminicenantota bacterium
CAAATTCAATGCAATCCAATATGTGCGGCCGAACCCTGAGCCGGGGCAAGCTCTGCGCAGAGGAAACTCCTCAGAAATAGCTCACAGATCTGTTGCTGTGATGAGATTACCGATTTAAGCTAACAAGAACGTGCAGAGGCAGGTCCCTTTCCTTCCTCGCCGAAGACCCCCCCACCAACCCCATGGGCTCGGAAGGAAAAGGACCTTCCTCTAATTGCCTTATTCTGCTCATCACGAAAACTCCACTCTTGTTTTCAGCCCGTCGATGGGAGATAATCTTCCTGCTATGGGTGACAACAAATTTCTGGGTCGACGTGAGTTTCTCAAGCGGTCGGGGGCCTGCCTTGCCGGGGCCGCCCTGAGCCCTTCCCTGTTCCAAGGCTGTTCCAAAACAGCAGCGAAGAAGCCCCCCAATCTCCTGATCGTGTTCCCAGACCAGATGCGGGCCCATTCCCAGGGTTTCATGAACGAGGACCCGGTGATAACACCGGTCCTGGACCGGTTTGCCGGAGAGAGCCTGGTGTTCACCGAGGCAGTCAGCAACTACCCGGTGTGCAGCCCCTTCCGGGCCATGCTCATGACCGGCAAATACCCGCTGGCCAACGGAGTCCTGGCCAACTGCAACACCAATGGCACCGAGCACGGCTATGCGCTGCGAGAGGATGAGCGCTGCTGGTCCGACATCCTCCGGGAAAGAGGATACAGTCTGGGGTACATCGGCAAGTGGCACCTGGACGGGCCTTATAAGCCCTACGTGAAGTGCTACAACAACCGCGAGGATTTCGCCTGGAACGAATGGTGTCCGCCCGAGCGGCGGCACGGCTTTGACCACTGGTATGCCTACGGCACCTATGACCAGCACATGAAACCCATGTACTGGAACACAGACGCCGGCCGCAATGATGCCCACTGGGTGGACCAGTGGGGCCCCGAACACGAGGCTGATCAGGCCATCCGCTACATCCGGAACGAGGGCGGGACATTCCGCGATCCGGAGAAACCATTCGCCCTGGTGGTCTCCATGAACCCGCCCCACATGCCGTATGACCAGCTTCCGGATAAATACGTGGAGATGTACAGTGACAGGGCCCTCGAGGAGCTGTGTAATCGGCCCAACATCCCTCCGGCCGGAACCCGCTGGGGCGACTACTACAGAAAGCACATCCGCAACTACCTAGCCATGACCACGGGCGTCGATAAACAGTTCGGCCGAATCCTGGCGGCCCTCAAGGACCATGGCCTGGAAGACAACACCATCGTGCTCTTCACATCCGATCACGGCAACTGCCTGGGGATCCACGACCAGATCTCCAAGAACAACCACTACGAGGAATCCATGCGCATCCCCTTTCTACTGCGCTGGCCCGGGACGATACAGCCCCGTCATGACGACCTGCTCTTTTCCAGCCCGGATATCTACCCCACTCTGATGGATCTTATGGGATTTTCCGGCAGCATCCCGGGCGATGTCCAGGGCCGCAGCCATGCGGGACTCATCAGAAATGGATCGGGGGAGCGGCCGGCGTCGCAGCCTTACATCTGGGTCCCGTACGGGAAGCCGGCCTGGGGACGCCGAGGCGTGCGAACCCACCGTCACACACTGATGTACAGCCGCATGCCGGATCAGCCGGACGGAGTGATGCTGCACGACAACCTCGAAGACCGCTATCAGCTCATGAATCTAGCCGATCAAGAAGAGAATCTGGTCGAAAAGCTGCGGAATGACAAACTCGTCCCCTGGCTGGAAGCCACCGGGGATCCCTGGCTGCGGGGCCTCTAGAAAAGGTGCCCCTCTTTACTGCGCCCGATCGCCTCTTTCCCCCTCCTCGTACAGCGAGTCGATCAGTTGACGGTACTTCTGTTGGATGATGTTCCGTTTGACCTTGAGGCTGGGAGTGATCTCACCGCTTTCCTGGTCGAATTCACGGTCCAATAGGGCTATCTTTTTTATCTTTTCATAGCGGGACAGGTTGACCTGGGACTTGTCCACTTCCTGCTGAATGAAGGCCAGGATGGCTTCGTTTCGGACCAACTCCTTACGGTCCTGGAATGCGATGCCCTTTTTTCTGGCATAAGACTCCAGCTTGTCGAAGTCCGGCACGATGAGTGCCGAGACAAATCTCCGTCTGTCACCCAAAACCACGGCATTCATGATATAAGTCGTGGACTTCAAAAGATTCTCGATCGGCTGTGGGGCCACGTTCTTGCCGCCGGATGTCACGAGCAGGTCTTTTTTCCGATCGGTGATGACCAGGAAACCCTCCTCGTCGACATGGCCGACATCGCCTGTCCTGAACCAGTCTCCCTCGAACGCCTCCCTGGTGGCCTCCTCCATCTTGTAATAGCCTTTCATTATGTTGGGGCCGCGGGCTAGGATTTCGCCGTCCTCCGCGATTTTGACCTCCACTCCGGGCACAGGTTTTCCCACACTGCCGAATTTGAGGTCTTCAGGGCGATTGCAGGTGATCACGGGTGAGGTTTCCGTCAACCCGTAGCCCTCGACGGCGAGCAGGCCCAGGGCATAGAAGGCCTCTCCCAGCTCTTTGGCAAGGGGGGCCCCGGCGGACACAAAAAACCGCAGGCGCCCACCCGTGCGGGCATAGATCTTGGCGAACACCAGTGAGTTGGCGATCTTTCGCTTGAAAGCCAGAAAGCCCGGGACAGTTTCTTTCCTCACCTTTTTCCGCGCATAAACCCTGCCGACCCCCAGGGCCCAATAGAAGATCGCCCTTTTCAGTCCTGAACCGGACAGCACGTTGTCCATGACACGGGCATAGATCTTCTCCAGCAGACGCGGCACGGTCACCATGGCGGTCGGCCGGATCTCCAGCATGTTAGCCGACAGCGTGTCGATGCTTTCCGCGTAACCGATGGTCAGCCCGACGTAGAGATAACAGCATGTGGCCCATCTTTCGAATATGTGCGAGAGGGGCAGGAAGGAAAGCACGGTATCTGCCTGGGTGATATCGATCACGGAAAGGACCGCCTCCGCATTGGAGATCAGGTTCTTGTGCGTCAACATGACGCCCTTGGGGGTCCCCGTGGTCCCAGAGGTGTAGATGATGGTGGCCACATCATCGGGCCGCGCCCGGCCGCAGAGCTCAGCGAACATCCCGGGGTTCTCCTGCTCCTCCTTCTCACCCAGGTCCCAGACATCCTGCAGAGAGAGCACATCCCCCGGGGGGTCCGGCTCGAACAGGATGAAATGCTTTGCCTCCGGAAGGTCCTCCCGGACAGAATCGACCTTATGCCAGAGCTCCCGATCGGAGCAGACCACCACCCTGGCATCCGAATTCTCGATGATATACCGGGTCTGTTCTGCGGAGAGGGTGGTGTAGACCGGGACCGTGATCGCCCCCAGACACAGGGCGGCAAAATCGGCCATGACCCATTCCGGCCGGTTCTCCGAAAGGATGACGACCTTGTCTCCGGCCTCCACCCCCAGTCTATGCAGCCCTAGAGAAAACAGCCTCACCCGCTTTCCAAACTCAGCGGTCGAGAGGGGCACATAAGTCCCCTCCTGTTTGTACAGCATAAGATCGTCTTTGGGATAGGCTTTGAGGGTATGAAGCAGCATTTCGGGAAGCGTTTCTATCATGGGCACTCCTGGAGGCGTGAGTACTCGACAGGTCCTCATCGCCCTTTTCAAAAAGAGTGTATACCCCCTTTTGGGATATTACAAGAGAGCCGCTGAGGCGTGTCTCAAATTGGGCTCTAAATTTTCGTTGTCCCGGGGAACGGCCCATGCTATCATCCTTATGACTGTCCATGATCGTGACCTGGATTCTATACACCGCCCTCCTGGCCTTACACCTCACTATCCCGGAAATCCCGGCCGCTTTCCAACCCGAGGGGCGGCTGACCAGGGAGATCGACCTGAGCCACTGGGGGATGGACAGTGTCGAAGACATCGGCTTCGTTTCGATCGGGGTCCTGCACGGCCCGGATCAGGATCAAATGGTGGTGTACGACATCCGCAAAGAAAAACCCGTCTTACGGATTCCGGACAGGCCATGGGGCGCTGTGCCGGAATTCTCCGGGAACACCTTCCTGGTGGCGGATTTCAACGAAGGCAACGTGAACCGTCTGGGCGGCTACTTCAACGGCTTCTCGCGGGCGCACTCGACGGCCGATGTCACAATCAGCCGCCTGCCGGGAGGAGACCAGGCCCTGACGTTTGTCTTCACGCGGGACACATCCGGTTTCGCCGGCTTCTGGATCCACCTCTTCGATTTCAAATCTCCGCCTGCGCAGCGCATCTTCCTGGATTCCACTCCCTTCAGTTTCATCACGTTCTCGATCCGGGGCGAGCATGGTCAGGAGGCCTTGAGGCTGCAGGTCGCAGACCGCATCTGGGAGCTGAAGGAGGACTCCCTGCCGATCAATGAGGTGGGGGCCTTTCTCCCCGCGGGCAGAATCACAAAGGAGTGGCAGCGCGCCTGGGTGCCCCTCAAGAGTCTTCCCGCACGAGTCGATCCTAAAGAGCTGGCCAGCCTGGTCTTCACGGCACAGAGAGGCGGCGGCCGGGTATACATCCGGGACCTGGCCCTGACCACGCGCAGAGAGGTTTCCGCCGCTTTGTCCGAGACGCCTCCAGAACCGAGCCCGCCCCTGGGAAAAGGCATGTGGCTCTGGGAAACCGCTCAACTCCTGGGAAACCCCGAAGCCCAGAAACGGCTGCGGTCGTTCTGCCGGGATCAGGGGATCACCGATCTTTTCCTGCAGCTGCCCTACAGGGCCGAGAAGGAAGCGGGGACGTGGCATATCAGCTGGGACGAAGCCGGGATGCGGGAGCTGCTCACGGGGCTGCATTCGGTCGGGATAATCTGCCACGCCCTGGACGGGGACCCCAAGTATGCCTTGAGCGAATATCACGACAAGGTCAAGGCCACGGTCCGGGAGATCATCCGGTTCAACCGGGACTCGGAACCGCCGGCCCGGTTCGATGCGCTCCGGTACGACATCGAGCCCTACCTCCTTCCCCGCTTCGCGGGCGTGCACAAAGAGACGGTGCTGCGGCAGTATCTGGCTCTTCTGAAAGACCTGAAAGAATACACCTCCGCGGCCGGGCTCGATCTGGGTGTGGACATCCCTTTCTGGTTCGACGCCCGAAGCCGCTTCTTCGAGCCCGTGGCCGAGCTGGAAGGGCGACCCATCACGGAGAAGATCCTGGAGATCGTGGACAACATCGGGATCATGGACTACCGGACTAGAGCCTACGGGGCAGACGGCACCATCGCCCAGGCCGTAGACGAAATGCGATATGCGGACAAACTGGGCAAAACTGTCTTCGTGGGCCTCGAGACCGTCCCCCTCCCGGATGAGACGATACTGGATTTCGAAAAGACTCAGGGGCCCTCGATGCTCCGGATCCGCCAGATGGACGGAACCCGGGTGCGGCTCGAGTGGAGCTCGTCCGGATCCGATCTGACGGAAAAAGGCGCCGGGCAGCACACCCTCTTCCAGGCCAACCGCATCGAGGTCGCGGCCTCCAGGATCACTTTCCAGGACAAGACATGGGAAGATCTCGACGCCGTCATGCGGAAGACCGCACGGGAATTAGGCCGTTACAAGAGCTTCTACGGCTTTGCCATCCACTCGTATGAGAGCTTCCGCCCCTGGCTCGAGCGCCAGAAAAAAGGGACAAGCACTAAAAATCGGGACTGTCCCCTTTTCGCAGCCGCACATGAAATCGACTGGATCGACCCATACTTACTTATCTGGTAGCATAGAGATATGCTGATGAACACTCGCAAGACACGCTTTCTGACAGGGCTGATGGTCCTATTTCTGCCGGCGGCCTTCCTTTCCCAAGCCTGCAGGCAGGAGAGTGTACCCGAACCCTTTCGTCCCTCCAACGCGCATGACGCGTACATTCACTCGCTGGAACAGGCCGGTTTGGCCGGGAGCGCGCTGGCCGGAGACTGGATCATGGCCTCCCGGGAATGCCTGGACCGGGCCGTCGCCGTCAAAACTCCCTTTCAGGAAACCTTTTACGTGGACCCGGCCAAGGCCTTCGCTGTGGCCTACCTTTTCGAGGTCAAGCGCGGACAGCGGACCGAGATCCAGATCGATCTCGAAGCCACAGACTCGACCCGCATTTTCATGGACCTCTTCCGGACGGAAGGCGACTCCCCCAACTTCTGGGTGAAGGTCGCCAGCGCCAACGAGTCGGAATACCGGCTCCAAGTCGAGCCGCGCGTCACCTTCGACTATGCCGTGCGGATCCAGCCCGAGCTTTTGCGGGGAGGCCGGTTCACGGTCACCATCCGCAACGTCCCTGCCCTGGGTTTCCCGGTGGAGGGAGCGGAATTCTCGGATATCGGGAGCTGGTTCGGAGACCCGCGCGACGGCGGCCGCCGGGAGCACCACGGCGTCGACATTTTCGCCCGCCGGCACACCCCCGTTATCGCACCTTCGGATGCAACAGTCCGCAGAGTACGAGAGGGGGCTGTGGGAGGCCGGACGGTCTGGCTCCGGGATGAGGAGCGGGACCTCCACCTGTACTTCGCCCACCTGCAGGAACAAAGGGTCCGGGCGAACGACACCGTAAAAAAGGGCCAGGTCATCGGCACCGTGGGCAACACCGGAAACGCCAGGACCACGCCTCCGCACCTCCACTTCGCGATCTACTACGGGCGGGCTGGGGCTGTCGATCCGGTGGATTTCCTCAAGAAGACCGATGTCACTCCCGAAGCCGTGACCGCTGAGCTTCAGGTCCTGGGACAGTGGGTGAGAGCCAGGGACGGCCGGACCTTTCTGAGTAAGGCTCCCTCCACCCGGTCCGAGCGGCTCTCCGAGGTCGAGCCGTACACTCCGATGAAGGTCCTGGCCGCTGCCGCCGACCGCTACCGCGTGCTCCTTCCGGATGGGCAAACCGGATATATCGCGCCCGATAGGATAGAACCCCTGGGAGAGAGCCTCCAGACCCAGGCGGCGGCACGAACACTCTCGATTACAGAGTCGCCGAAAATGGGTTCTGTCGAGATGGAGCGGATCCTCCCAGGGAAGATGATC
>JAUXEH010000429.1 GCA_030620655.1 Candidatus Aminicenantota bacterium
ACGGCATGGGCGACGAAGATCCCGCAGATGACCAACAGCACTGCCAGGGGAAGCGCATTTTTCATCGTCGTGATTTTTTGGGTTTGCGCGAGAAAAACGCAGGCAGCAGGTTCAGGCTCACCTTGAAGCGATGATAGACCTCATAGACAGTCTTCACCAGCGGGTAGAGCGTATCGTACAGCGATTTGTCCCTGGCCACCCGGATGCGGCAGAGAAGCTTGATAATAAGGGACAAACGGGGGTACATGATCGCCCATGGGAAAATATTGTTGTAGAAAGCGACCTCCTGCCTAGTGATGGAGGGCTGATCCAGCACGGTGATGTTGCTGAAAAACCCGTCGACCTTCCGATCGCTGATCCATCCTTCTTTTTCGCACAACTCCCCCAACTTGGTCCCGGGGAAAGGGTAGAAGGTGCTGATAAACACGATATCCGGCTTTATGTCCCGATTCAACTGGATGGTCTTCTCCACGGTCTCGGGAGTTTCATAAGGCACCCCGACCATGTTGAAGGTCCACAGCTTGATCCCGGTGTCTTTGATGATGCGAGCCGCCTCTATGATCTGCCGGTCGGAGATCCCCTTATCCAGAATCGTGTTGCGGAGGTACTCATCCCCGTTCTCCACCCCCATCATCACCATGTTACAGCCTGCATCTCTGAGAGTCTGCATGAGCTCTTTTTCCACCAGATCCGCCCGGACCGTGATGTTGAAGGGAAAATCAAAACGGGCGCGGTATTTCTCGAAGAATCCCGTGGTCCATTTCTTGTTGACGCTGATCAGCTCATCATCGAAGACGATCGAGTTGACGTTGTCGTATCGGGTCACCAGGTCGTCGATCTCAGCCAGGATGCTCTCATGGCTGCGCACACGATAATAGCGTCCCTTGTGTCTGTAGATGTCCTGATAGGATGCATTCACGCAGAAAGTGCACTTGAAGGGACAACCCCGGCTGCTTCGGACCTCTAGATAACCGTGATAATTGAGCAGCTTCTGAAAATCGAGGATTTCCCGGTCGCAGAACGGCAGGGAGTCGAGATCCTCGGCCAGGGGACGGATGGGATTCTTAACGAGTCCGTTGTCGGATTTGAACCAGAAATTATCGATCTTCAGATCGTCGGGCCGGCGGCCGTCATTGTTCGCCATGGCTTCGACCAGCTCCAAAAGGGCGTATTCCCCTTCACCCAAACATATGCCGAACACACCCCTGATCTTGATGGACTCCTCCGGACGTACCGTCGGATGGACACCACCCAGGACCACCGGCAGTCCAAACTCATCGAAGATAAAATCCGCGATTTCTTGGGTGAGCTCGAGCTGCTGGGACGTCACAGAGATTCCCACCAGATCAGGCTTAAAATCGAGGATCTTCTTCCTGATCTTTGGCTGCTCGACCCGGTACATCGTCATCAGGTCGGTGGCATGGCCGTGCTGCTTCAGAACCGCAGAAAGGATACCGATCCCATAATGATAGGTGATCTTCTGGAGGATCAGAAGGGAAGGGTGGGGCATGGGGTGGATAAAAAGAACTCTCATCCTGATTTTCCTTTTGTAAGGCTGCCTTTCAGCACCGCCCAACCATTCAGGACCAGGACTTTCCATTGGTTGAGCGATCGGGTGGAGGCCGCCATTTTCCAGATGTAGGAAGGCCGGAAGTAGAACTCCTTTACGGCCCTGTTCCGCCACTCCCAGGCCTGGCGGCGGGAGAACTCGGGGGTTTCCAGGGTCGGGTAGGTCTCGGAGGCATCAAATTCCATGACGTCCTCCTGGAGCCAGCCGTTTTTCAGAGCGGCCTCCCGCAGGGGTGTCCCCAGCGCGGGCACAGCAATATTGAAGGAGGCGATGTCACAGTCCAGCTCTTTGGAGAAATCGATGGTCTTCCGCACCGTCTCATCCGTTTCCCCGGGGAGCCCGATGATGAAATGCCCCAGGGTCCGGATCTTGTATTTACGACAGAGAGAAAAAGCCCGGCGCAGCTGGTCCTTGGTCACACCTTTGGAGTACCGCTGCAACAGCCTTTCCTCCCCATTCTCCACGCCCAGCAGGAGTGTGTGACAGCCCGCCTCTTTCATCAAACTCAAGAGCTCGTCATCCAGAGTGTCGGCACGCGATGAGCACACCCAGCTGATATCGAGCCTTTCCTCGACTATACGGCGG
>JAUXEH010000171.1 GCA_030620655.1 Candidatus Aminicenantota bacterium
ATCAGTCTGAGCAGCCTCCCGGATGGCTGCGGTATCCGGTACCGCCTCCGGTCCGGCGGGGCCCTTTAGGAAAACGAAATAGATCACGGCTGCCAGGGCCAGGAAGACCGCTGGGAAACTGTACCAGGGGATCTTAATCCGGGAAGAAGGCTTGGCCGCCCTAAGGGGGCCGCCGCATTTCACACAGACGTTCGAGGACCGGTCATTTTCCATCAGACATCTGGGACAGCGCATGGTTCTATCCTTTACCATGGATTTAGTCGAAGAGGGGACTCAGGTTTGGTGAGCCATGTCGAAAAAAAGGTCATTCAATCTTCCCAGTTATCGGCCAGGATCTCCCGCATCTGGGGGAATTGCTCATCGATGTCATCCAGCTCCATCCGGATCTTCTTCAGTCTTTCCTTCAGCTCCCGGATGACATCCCCGTACTGCGGATCATGGTAGGCATTGTGCGCCTCTGTGGGGTCGGCAGCCAGGTCGTAGAATTCCCAGCCGGGGGGGGTAGCCTCTGTGTGAGACCCTTTCATGCCCAGCGGGGCGCCGTAGAAGAAAATAAGCTTGTAGCGCTCCGTCCGGATCCCGAAGTGGGCGGGGCGCTGCACCTGATGGAGCCAGTAGCGGTAATACATGGATCTCCGCCAGGTGATGGGGGTTTTGCCCTGGAGGTTGGCCCTGAAGCTCGTGCCCTGCATCCGGTCCGGCACTTTCAGCCCGGCATAATCCAGGAACAGGGGGGAAAAATCCGTGTTGAGGATGATATCGTCGAGGCGCGAGCCCGGATCGATCTCCCGGGGATAGCGGATGACGAAGGGCATGCGCAGGGACTCCTCATACATGATGCGCTTGTCGAAGAATCCGTGTTCCCCCAGGAAATAGCCCTGATCCGAGGTATAGATCAGGACGGTGTTGCGTGTCAGCCCCGCCCGGTCCAGATAGGACAGCAGACGGCCGATGTTCTCGTCGATCCCAGCCACTCCCCGCAGATAATCCTTGATGAATTTCTGGTAGATCTTCCTGCGAGCGGCCCGGGCATCCAGGCCCTCCAGGTCGAAGGATTCTCCCGGATAGCGCTTACTGGGGTTTTCCACATAGCGCTGACCCAGGATCTCGAGCACCTGACCGGAAAAGGTACGCCCGGATGGATAGGGGCCGAATTCGTAGAGGCTTTCCGGTTCGGGCAGATCCTCCGCCTCGAACAGATCCGCGAACCGGGCAGCATAGGCAAAGGGCTCGTGTGTGGCCTTGAAATGGCAGAGCAGGAAGAACGGCCGTTTTTGGTCGCGGTTATTCAGCCAGTCCAGGCTGAGGTCGGTTATGACATCGGTGGAAAATCCGCTGTGCTCTGTGCCCTCGTCCCAGTTGTCCGCGGATCGCAACACGGGGTCGTGGTAGCGCCCCTGGCCCGGGAGCACGTCGTAGTGGTCGAAACCTGAGGGCCGGCTCTTCAGATGCCATTTCCCGATCACGGCAGTATGGTATCCGGCCTCCTGAAGCTGCTTGGCCACATTCTCGGCCGCCGGGTCCAGGGCCTCGGAGAGGGTATACAACCCGCTGCGGTGGCTGTACTGCCCGGTCAGGATGCTGGCCCGGCTGGGGACACAGATGGAATTGGTGCAGAAACAGTTCAGCAGCAGGCAGCCCTCCCTGGCCAGGCGGCGGATGTGGGGCGTGGGAGCCACGGCATCCAGGTGTGATCCGTAGAGGCCCCAGGCCTGGGAGGAGTGGTCGTCGGACATGATGAACAGGATATTGGGGGGGAGGGCAGAGCTCGTGTCCTGTGCGGGCCCGCACGAACAGGCCGACAGTGCCGCGAGCAAGGCCAATCCGAACATCAGGAAACCTTTCGTCTTATCTGTCGATAGACCTTTCATCAATCTTCTCTTATTTTAAATTAAATGTATACGAGTATTTCAGCAGGATCGTGCGGCTGTCTGTGTAGGGGAGCGTCGGGATTTCGCTGAAGCGGTCGGTGTTGAGCGCGTCGTTGTAGACAATATAGAGATCGTTCCCTTCCCGGGGATTGTA
Source organism: Candidatus Aminicenantota bacterium (assembly GCA_030620655.1). GTDB lineage: Bacteria > Acidobacteriota > Aminicenantia > Aminicenantales > Aminicenantaceae > JAUXEH01. The sequence continues at coordinate 2,026 of JAUXEH010000171.1, forward strand.
GCGGAAGCGCAGGTTGGCGATCACGGCGCCCGAGGCCCCGTTGTACTGCACGAAGGCGCTGGCGGTGACTTTGGTGGTTATGGTAGCCAGGACCCGCAGCCTAGCCAGATGAGCGGTGAATCCTTGATCCCGATCCGGGAAATTCACGCGGTTGTACTGGTAAAATCCTTCGAGCTGCCAGGTGGAGCTCAGGTTCCAGAGGGGGATGATCGCCAGGCTCAGGCGGTACCCGTCATAGAAGCCGCCGGCTCCCAGCATGGACATGAAGGCGAGTGTCCGCCCCATGGGTGTGTTGAGAGCACCCTCGACTCCATAGAAAGCGTAGCGGCCCGCCGGGACCTCCACATTTTCGGGAAGCTCGAAGGCCTCCGTGAGGTATTCCTGGTAATATTTCGGTTGGATAGAGCCGCCAAAGCCGGATTTGGTCTCGCCGGTCCAGCCGGGGCCGATCTCGGCTGATTCCACCCCGTTGTCCACATTGCTCAGGGTCAGCGATCCCCCGACAAACACCTGATGCCGGTTGAGGAATGACCGTTCGCCGGGGATCCATCCGTACAGGAGGCGGTTGCCGAAGCGGGTGTAGTTCTCGCGTGCCTCGAATCCCACACCCGGCTCATAATCCAATCCGGCACGGGAGTAGCTGAAGTCATAAGCCGGGCCGTTTATGGTACGTCGCTCCCAGCTGATCCGAATCTTGGCGGGATCCAGGGAGTCGAAACGGTTGGCTTTGCCGTCCTGGAAGGTCTGGGCCCAGTTCACCGTCAGGTAGTCCTGCCCGAACAGACGGATGATCCCGTCCAGGCCGTAGGCCGCGTTGTAGCTGCCGTCGCTCCCGATCCGAGATGTCAGCATGCCTCCCACATAGGAGTTGCGGTTGAAGACCCTCCTGCGCAGCCTGAGTACTCCGAAGTTCTCGGAAGGGAGGTCGAGCTCATCCACGGGAGCCGTCTGCATGCTCAGAAACCCGACATCCCAGGAGCCTGCCCGGCCTACCAGGCGGACGCCTCCGTAGATGGGGATGATGTCGCCTTCGTAGAGCCCGATACGGCGGCTGTAGAAGAGGCGGTTCGGGCCTCCGAAGCTGAACTCGAAGGTGCTGGACCGCTCCTGGAAGAACAGGCGTTTTTCGGGAAAAAAGAGGGAGAAGCGTGTCAGGTTGACCTGCTGATCGTCCGCCTCCACCTGGGCGAAATCCGTGTTCAGGGTGAGGTCCAGGGTCAGGTTGGAGGTCAGACCATACTTCACGTCCAGGCCGATCTCCGTCACGGGATCTTCCTCGCGCAGGTATTCGGTCTCGTCCTCATTCAGCTCGTGGCTGAGGCCGTATCCGCCCAGGAGGTAGGGAGTGATGTACAGCGGCCTCCGGCTCTGGACACCCCTCAGTACGACCTCCTGGGCCTGGGAGGGCTTCCAGGTGCTCCAGGCGCCCCAGTTCGGTGGGATGGCGGGAAAAACGAACATCTCGTTCTTGCGGGGGATAAACCTCCAGGCGATCATCCCCATGATGACCTCTCCCGCCTTATCCTGGAAGCGGAGGCTCGAGAGAGGGATGCGCATCTCCACGAACCATCCCCGGTCGGTGATCACGGTCTCCACGTCCCAGAACGTGTTCCAGCTCAGGTTGATCGGGGGCTCCTGGGTGACCGGGTTGGTAGGCTGCCCGTCGTTATAGACCGAGCCGTCCCAACGCAGGCCGGCCGGTGTGGTGAAAAAGCCCAGTCCGTTTTCCTTATCGTTGAAGGTGTCGAAAAGGACACCGAACCAGTCGCTGCTGGGGCTCATGGTGTCTCTCTTTTTGGTGGACGCCTGGATCTTCCCGGGCTCCCGGTCATACAGCCGGCCGGCGACATAGAGGAAGTCATCATCGAATCCAACCAGGACTTCGGTCTTTTCTGTGGGCGGGCTCCCGAAGTTGGGGGAGTGCTGGAACAGGACAAAGGGTGTGACGTTCGACCAGGCCGGCTCGTCGCTCGATCCATCCAAGGTGATGGGGCCGCTCAGGCGCGGCACGACGAGCGGGGCGGATCGCTGCGGGTCCTGCGGCTCTGAGGTCCGGCTGTGCGAAGTGAGGGCCTCACCGTGCGCAGACGGAATGGAGGCCCCTAGAACCGTGACCAAAATTCCTGCGATACACAGCCGCTTTCCCATTTTTTCCGTCGATCGTGTTCTGGTTCCTGCTTTGTGCCTTTATAGCAGAGACACGGCTTTGCGTCAATCTTGAGGACAGGCGGGGAGGAAATATGTATAATCGAGAGAACCCATGTGGCATTCAATTCCGGAGGACAGCCTGTTTCCAGGGAGGAAGACACTATGAACTCGATGGACCGGAGGGAATTTCTCGACAAAACCGCGAAGGCGTTTACGGGAATGCTGGTGGTGCCCCGGCATGTCCTGGGCGGCAAGGGCTATCAGGCGCCCAGCGACAAGCTCAACATCGCGGGCATCGGAGTGGGTGGGCAGGGGGGAGGTGACCTCTCCCAGATGGATAGCGAGAATATTGTGGCCCTCTGCGACGTGGATTGGGAACGGGCGGCCCGGACCGTTAAAAAATTTCCCCAGGCGAAACGCTATGATGATTTCCGGGTCATGCTGGACAAACAGAAGGACATCGATGCCGTGGTAGTGGCCACTCCCGACCATGTGCACGCAGTCGCGGCCTTGACAGCCATCCGACTCGGTAAACACGTATACTGCGAAAAACCCCTGACCTACACCCTCTACGAGGCAAGGCTCCTGACCAGGGCTGCCCGCGAGGCGGGCGTGGCTACCCAGATGGGTAACCAGGGGCATGCCATGGAGAGCATCCGGCTCTTGTGCGAGTGGATCTGGGATGGGGCCATCGGAGATGTGACCGAAGTCCATGCCTGGACCCCGCATCCGGTCTGGCCTCAGGGTGTCGCCAGACCCAGGGAGACACCTCCCGTGCCGGAAACACTGAACTGGGATCTCTGGGTGGGGCCGGCTCCCTACCGCCCCTATCATCCTGCCTACCTCCCGCAGATGTGGCGCGGGTGGTGGGATTTCGGTACGGGAGGCCTGGGGGATATGGGATGCCACATCTTTGACCACATCGTTTGGGCCCTCAAGCTGGGCGCCCCCACGAGTGTGGAGGCCAGTTTTTCCGAGTTCGTACCGGAGGTGACCTGGGACAAACCCCGAAACACGGAAACCTATCCCAGGGCCAGCATCGTGACCTACACATTCCCCTCCCGAGAGGGATTCCCCGCCTTGACTTTGACCTGGTATGACGGGGGTCTAATGCCGCCGCGTCCGGAGGAACTTCCCGCCGAGCGCCAGATGGGCGACACCTATGGCGGGGCTCTCTATGTCGGGACCAAGGGCAAGATCCTGTGCGGTTCCCATGGGGCCAACGGACTCCGCATCCTGCCAGAGGAACGGATGCAGGACTACACCCGGCCTCCCAAGATCCTGCCTCGGTCCGTCGGCCACCATGAAGAATGGATCAGGGCCTGCAAGGGCGGAGAGGTGGCGGAATCCAATTTCGATTATGCCGGCCCCTTGACCGAGACCGTTCTTCTGGGGAACGTGGCCCTTCGTACCAGGGCCAAGCTCAGGTGGGATGCACGGGAAATGCGTTTCCCTAACAACCCTGAGGCGGACACGTATATTCACCGCCCATACCGTGAGGGATGGCGCCTTCCCGAGTGATCAGGTCGATCCGAGCGAGGAGAGCTGAATGATGCGAAACCACAACCAAAACGGCCTCCCCATGATCATGTGCCTCTTACTCATGGCAGCAGTCTGGGGATTTTCGGGGTGTGAGCGGCAGTCATCGCGGCCGAATTTTGTTTTCATCCTAGTGGATGACCTGGGCTGGACCGACCTCTCATGCTATGGCAGCCGATTCTACGAGACGCCGAACATCGACGGGCTGGCCGTCTCAGGCGTGCGCTTCACGAGTGCCTATGCCGCCTGCCCCGTGTGCAGCCCCACCCGCGTCAGCATCCTCACGGGCAAGTTTCCGGCCCGGCTCAAGACCACGGACTACTTCGGAGCGCCCCAGCCCGACACGGTCCAGAAACACTGGACACGCAGCAAACCACTGCTCCCGGCGCCGTATGTAGACCATCTGCCCCTGGAGGAGGTGACCCTGGCTGAGGCCTTGAAGGAGGCGGGATACGCCACCTTCTTCGCGGGCAAATGGCACCTGGGCGGGGAGGGTTACTATCCAGTGGACCAGGGATTCGACATCAACCGGGGCGGATGGGAGCGGGGAGGCCCCTACGGAGGGAACAAGTATTTCTCTCCCTACGGAAATCCCAGGCTGTCGGACGGCCCCGAGGGCGAACACCTCCCGGACCGCCTGGCAGAGGAAACCTGCCGGTTCATGCAGGA
>JAUXEH010000464.1 GCA_030620655.1 Candidatus Aminicenantota bacterium
CGAGATCAACCCCCGGTTCCGGATCACGACCCGGCTGGAATCTTTCTATGGTGAGATGCCCCATCTGTGGCCCGAGCTGGGCCAGGGGGTGGATGTGGAGGGCAGCTCGCTTCTGGCCGTGGGCTGGGAGGCGGATTACCCGCATCCCCGCTACCCGGATGTCAAGGTCATGGGCTCGCTCTACCACAACACGCTCAAGGAGGGGGAGAAGGCCAAGGCGGATGAGCTGGGCCGCCGGGACGGCCTGAGCTACTTCTATCACATGTTCGGGGCCCATACCAACCACGAGCCCCTCCTGGGCATACCCTTCCCCTGGCTGACCCATGACAAGCTCAAGTCCGCCCACGACCTGGACCTCAAGTGCCTGGCCCACCTGGGCGGGATCCACCCTCCGGACAAGGTCCCCTGCGCCGTGAACCAGGAGGTCTTCCGCCGTTTCCAGCTCGATCCGGGGATGGACATCGACAAGACCGTCCGAGACCTGGCGGAGGGCTTTGTCGGCGAAGATCTGGCAGAGACCCTGGTGGGGGGCTGGAGGGCCGTTGAGGAGGCCGTGCGCGCCTTTGTGCCGCTTTCCATATACACGCACTACGGCGTGGTCTGGCAGCGCCTGTTCGCGCGGCCGCTGGTGCCCGATATCGGGCGCATCCCTGAGGAGGAGCGGGCCTTTTACGAGCGCTTCATGTGCACCTCGATACACAACCCCAACCGCGTGGACCTGGCTCAGGATGTCCTGTTCGAGCTGATCAGCGTGGACTATGCCCGCCAAGCCGTGGAGAGGATCGATGCCTCTGTCTGGCAGCCCCTCGAGAAGGCTGAAGCACTCTTTAAAGAGGGCAGGGACAGGGCTGCCCCAGGCAAAGAGGACGCCCGCAAAGTGTTCGAGGACCAGCACGTCCGGGCCCGGGCCCTGCGCTGCCTGTACGAGACGCTGCGCAGCACCGCCCTCTGGATATACGCGGTCCACACCTATCTGCAGAGCACCGATCCGGAGGAGCGCACCCGCATGCGCAGCCTCCTGGCCGAGATGATCGAGCGTGAGATCCAAAACTGCCGCAGGCTTAAGGAGCTGTGGGAGGAAACACCGATCGAGTGGATGATCGTTTCCGGATCAGAGGAAACGCCCTTCATCTATGCCCCGAACCTGGGCCAGCTCCTGGACCGCAAGATCGCCCTCATGCAGGAATACGGGGACTGCGAACCCAGGATCGACCCGGAGTACATGTTCCGTGTGGCCTCCGATCCCTATGCGGAACCATCCTCAGGCGAGGGTTCGGGAGACTCAGAGTAGAGGATGCCTGTTATTTCTTGAGGACCTTGGACCAGTCGGACGACCACTGTTTCCTGGGTGCCTTGACACGCTCGAGGTTCCGTGAGAACCATTCCGGGGGCGTTTCATCGTGGCAGGTCATGGCCCGGCCCAGCCCTCCGCTGCAGGAGTGGGGGAGATTCTCCTCCACCTGGAAGTTGTGAAACCGCTCCACGTGCCCGTCGGTCAGGGCATAGGCCGCCATGTGACAGTCGATGCACCTGAGGTCTCCGGCGCTCAGCATCTCCATTTTCTTATCGACGAGCAGGTCGTGGGATTCGTGATGACAGAACCGGCACTGGGCATTCAGGGCCTTCCCGTCCGCCCTGTCCCGGAAG
>JAUXEH010000330.1 GCA_030620655.1 Candidatus Aminicenantota bacterium
CAGCGGGCCAGCTTGCCCAGCATGCAGTCTACGGCAAATTTCACGGTTTCAGGCCTACAGCCCGAGGAATTGGACACTCAGGCCGGAGAAGAAGATCATGGCCCCGGCCAGGGCATGCACGTAGCGCTCCAGTTTCCCCAGCTTCACAAAACTGATCCCCCAGGAGGCGAACGCGATGATGGTCAGCATGGTGGCGATGGTGACGGCACCGAACGCCGTGGCCACCAGGATGACTCCGGCGACGCTGTGTTTGGCGGCCGGATACATGATCATGGGGATGAGCGGTTCGCAGGGCCCGAAAACGAATATGGCGAATAGGATCCAGGGTGTCAGATTTGTCTTCTTGGCCGCAAGGTCATGGACATGGGCATGTTCATCGCCGTGATGGTGGTGGTGGTCATGTTCCTCCCCGTCGGCGTGAAAATGGACATGTTTGTGGGGCTTGTTTTTTATGGCCCGCCTCAGGCCCCAGAGGAAATAGGCGAATCCGAAACCGATGAGCAGCCATGCGGCCATCCCCCCGCGAAACGCCTCGATATTCTCCAGCTTAAAAACGGCCACGCCCAGGGCGATGCCCAGCAAGCCCAACGCCACGGAACTCAGCACATGGCCCAGGCCGCAGAGGAAGGACACGAACAGGGTCTTGGACAGGCGCCACTGACGGGCCCGGGCGATCACGATAAAGGGGAGGTAGTGGTCCGGACCCAGCAGGGTGTGCACAAAGCCGATGCCGGCGGCGGCACCGGCAATCAGCAGGATCTCGTGATTCATGCGTTTACCTAAAAAAAATGGTGGACGGTAGGGGACTCGAACCCCCGGCCTCAGCAGTGCGAACGCTGCGCTCTCCCAACTGAGCTAACCGCCCACCGGCGACCTCTTGGGCCGGTTAATAGAATGTACCATTTTTCAGGGAATTTTTCCAGCCTGAGATGCAGAGGGGCCGCATTAGAAGCGGGCGATGAGGCCGAGGGTGGCGTTCAGGCTCCGGACCTGGTAGGGGTCGTCGAACACAACCATGTAGCGCACATCCGCACGGAGGCCGAAGTTTTTGTACACCAGTGCGTTGACACCCACGCCTCCCTGCAAGAGCACGTCCACGCGTGCGTCTTCCGAAGGGGTCTGCATGATGACCTCGTACCCCATCGCGGTTATGTAGGTCTCGTCCACGGCCGAGATCCGGTTGATACCGGCCCCTAACAATACATAGGGAGATATCCGGCCCCGGAGCGGCTCCAGCAGGACGTTCAGCGTGATGCTCAGGTGTTTGGGGGTCTGAATGGTGAGCGTATCCCCGTCCGAAGGATCGGTCAAGGTGGCGTCGGTCCGCCCGGTCGATCTCATGTCATATTCGAGCCCGAACCAGCGCGTGAAATAATAGGCGAAGGAGCCCCCGAAGTTGCGCGGCGAATGGGCGGGCATGACCGGAAAATGATTGTATCCCGATACAAAATCCTCCACCGAGCCGTACTCCAAGTGGTGGTTGATGCCGTAGAATGCCGTGAACTGAACCGTCCCGGACTGGGCCTGTGCAAAGGCCGCCGCGACCAGAAGGGCCGCGAGTGTCAGCGCTGTCTTTTTCATGATCCTCTTTCCTTCACTACCGGCGGAGCAGGTTTTTCTTGGCCTGGCACACATCGCGGATCATACCCACCGAGGACGGAGTCGCGGTGAACTCGATGTTCACCAGACTGATCTCCGAGGCCGTGAACTCCACAGAGGTCTCGATGGGCAGGGTGCCCAGATCTTGGAGGGGGTAGCGTTCGAGCGAGCGCATGAGTTCACAGTTGGGGATGCGGCCGTCAGGAGTCAGCCGCAGCACCAGGAGGTCGTCATCCTGCGGGCCCAGGCGGCTCGTGTTCCCCACCACAATGATCTCGCCTCCATCGGTTACAGCAACCGCCGAGCCATTCTCCTGGGAGATCTCGCCGTCCACGTCGCCGGCCCCGAAGACCTGCATCCAGTCAATGTGCCCGGTATCCGCGAACTGGATGACCAGGAGGTCCTGATCCCCATCCAACTCCTGGGTGCCCACGGCAAGAAATTTTTTCTCCCCACTCCGGATCAGATGCGTGATCCATTCATGCGATTCATGGCCGAACGTTCTCTGGAAGGCGATGCTCCCCTCTTCACTCAGTTTGAAGAGGAAGATGTTGCGGTGAGATTCCTGCCCCTCTCCCCCGTCTTCCTCGGTCTCCCCCGCGATCACGACTCCTTCGTCCGGCGTCAGGACCATGCTGGAAGCCCGGTCATTGTCGCGGCCGCACAGCGTCTGCCATATCAGGGCGCCCTCCGGATTCAGGCGCAGCACCCAGATACGCGATGCTGCCGGTACCTCCGGCTGGAATGACGTCGCATGTCCGACCACCACAAATCCACCGTCCGTAGTCTGCCGGACCAGATGGGCTTCTTCCTTCCCTTCTCCCCCGTAGGCCTTCTGCCACACGACCTGCCCCGCCGAGTCGAGCTTCATCACCAGGACATCGCTGCCTCCCATGCCGAACGACGAGGTCGAACCGACGGCGATATATCCCCCGTCGGCAGTTGGTTCGACGGCCAGCGCCCTCACCGTCGTGGTCCCATCATCGTTCCCGAAGAACCGCTGCCACTCGATCTGCAGTTGGGCGGAAAGCTTCAGGAAGAAGGCGCAATTGTAATATTTGATCAACGCCCCCTCAGACCAACTGCTCTCCAAGTAGCCCGCAAGAATGTATCCCCCGTCGTCCGTGGGCTGCAGCGACCTCACCCACTCTTGAGTCGAATACTTGATATCCGCACCGGTCTTTTGTGAGTTTAATAAATGCCGCTCCGCTCCGCTCCCGTTTTCAGATATTTGTATAAACCAAGGCTTGTGTTCGATTTCAAGAGTGTAGAACGTAGGAGCTGTAGTGATTCTGCTGAAGCCTGCCACGAGCAGCTTCCCCTCTTCGATCAGCAGCACAGCCGTCGGGTTCTCTTCCAGGCTGCCGCTGTACGTCTTGGCCCACTGCGCCTGGAGATGGGAGACTCCGAATATGGTGCAGGATAGCAGGGAGACGATGAAGGCTTTTCTCATTTCGGACTCCTTAAGCCCCTATACTTATCAAATTCTGTAGAAAAATGCACGGGTTTGCCGGACATTCTACTCACGGAGTTTCATCCGGAGCCGGAAATAGGGGACCAGGGCCAGGATGATCATGAAGAGCGCGTAGAAGTAGAGCGGATTGAAGCCCTTTCCCACACCGTGGGCCAGATAGATGACGGTCCGCTGGACATGGATGAACATGAGCTGCACGAAGATGTACATGAGGAATACGGCTTCTCGGATGAGCGGGCCTTTGAATTTCGTTGCTTTTACGCGCCCGGCGATCCTCTGCAAACCCCACACGCACACCAGGAACAGGCCGGCCTGCAGGAGCGGGGACAGGAAGAAAAGCAGGGACCTGTCCCCCTCCGCAAGAGGGCGGCCCAGAGGGTCGATCAACCTGGGCACGGTGGCGGGGAGGTTCGGGTAGGCCGCGATCGACATCACCCAGGAGGCCAC
>JAUXEH010000433.1 GCA_030620655.1 Candidatus Aminicenantota bacterium
TGGTGACCCGGCGCTAGCGCGCCCTGCCGCCTCGCATCCGAACGCTTCGGCATCAGGCTGCCCCACAGGGATTTCCCTGAGATGAACTTGAGCCCCGGAAACGAATAGAATTTTCTTTGACCTGGTGAATCGGGTGTGGTATTACCAAATGAGCATTATTTGAACGGAGCAACGCTCCCTGTAAAGAGTCGGAGGACGTCATGAAGAAAAGCCTGAGTTTGAGCGCGATCGTGTTGTGCCTGGTCTGGGCCGGCACGAGTTTTATCCCGGCACAGCACACGCCCTGGATGATCTGGACCCTGCTGCCCCAGGCCCAGATGGACGAGATCGTTGGTGAGGCGTCCGGGGAAACCGCCTTCAACACCATCATGGAGACCGGCGGATACAACAAGAACCGCCGGGCGGACGAGTATGCCGGGACCTTTTACGAGTCCCAGTACATCTACGACCAGCTCAAACTCTATGGGCTTCCGGGTGCAGATTTCGCACGGTTCCCGGGCCGGACCGTGTGGGACGGGATCAAGGGGGAGCTCTGGGAGATCAAGCCCCGGCGTCAGAAATTGGCTTCCTACCAGGACATGACCGCCATGCTGGCCAGCGGCAGCAGCACGGCCGATGTCATGGCTGAGCTGGTCTGGGTGGGCCGCGGCACGGCCAAGGAGATGAAGGGCCTGGAGCTGGCCGGCAAGATCGTGGTCACCGACGGTAGCCCCAGCACCGTGCACTCCCTGGCCTGCCTGAAGATGGGGGCCGAGGGAATCGTCGCCATCAGCACGTCGCGCGAGCACTTCGATCCCCTCCAGATCCCCTGGCGGGGGATCTACAGCCGCCGCGGCCAGGAAACCCCTTCCAAGTTCGCCTTTTATCTGCCGGCGAGGGAGGGGGAGATCCTGAAACAGCGCCTGCTGCGCAGGGAGAAGATCCTGGTCCACGCGCAGGTCGAATCCAAGATGGAGCCCTACGACCTCCAGAACGTGGTGTGCCACATCCCGGGCACCGACCCGGAGGCCGGTGAAGTCATCCTTTCGGCGCATCTGTTCGAGGGTTATGTCAAGCAGGGCGCCAACGACAATAAATCCGGCAGTGCCGGCATCCTGGAGGTGGCCCGCGTCCTGCACACGCTGATCGAGGAGGGGCGCATACCGCGGCCCAAGCGGACCATCCGGTTTTTATGGGGTCCGGAGTTCTCCGGCACAGGGCCCTGGGTCCAGGCTAACAAGGACCTCATGGAAAAGACCCTCTGCAACATCAACATGGACATGGTGGGGGAATGGCTGAGCCTGAACAAGGCCTTTTTCTGCCTGATGCGCACCTCCTACGGCAACCCGCACTACATCAACGACGTCATGGAGAACTACTACCGCTACGTGGGTGAAGGCAGCCGCGATCGGATCCAGAACCGCAGCGGGCCGGAAGGCGTGCTGCGGCGTATCGTGGCCCCTTCGGGTGCGGACGAGCCGTTCTACTACAGCATCGAGACACACTACGGGGCCTCGGATCACGAAGTGTTCAATGACTGGGGAGTCCAGGTCCCGGGGATTATGATGATCGTCTGGCCGGACCAATGGTACCACACATCCGGCGACCGGGTGGACAAGTCCGATCCCACCCAGATGAAGCGTGTGGCCGTGATCGGCGCGGCCGCCGCCTACACCGTGGCCAATGCCGGCGATGACATGGCTGTCAAGATTGCCAGCGAGACCGCCAGTAACGGCGCCCGGCGCCTGGGGCATGAGCTGGTCCGGGGACTGGAGGCCTTGAACCAGGCCCCTGCGCCTGGGCTGGCGGAGGCCTACAAGACGGCCCGCATGTACATTAAGGCCGCGGCCATAAACGAGGCTGCCACCCTGGACACGGTGATAGAACTGGCCGCCGACACACACCGTGTGGGCGAGCATGTGGCGGCCCTCAAGAAGAGCGTGGAGTCTCTGAGCGATGCCCATCTTGCCACCATCGACGCCCACATGAGGCAGAGGGCGGTATTCTGGAGGGTCGAGCCGGTCAAGATCGAGTGGTCGGAGCTGGAACAGAAGGCCGCCAACATCGTCCCCAGGCCTACCGCCAGGGTGAAGGAGAACGGATACCGGGGCTACAGCGAGTTCATCGATGCGGTTCCCGCTGACAAGAAA
>JAUXEH010000417.1 GCA_030620655.1 Candidatus Aminicenantota bacterium
GCAAAAACATACTGCTGGAAACGGATCTGCTGCAGGTCATCATGAAACTCGGAAGCCTCCCTGGAGAGAGCCCTGGTTTGCCTGTCCCTGAGGGGCTCCGGCCAGGCAAACCAGGGACTGCCCTGGAACCTGCGTCGCAGGACCGAAAAAAGCGCGAAATCTTCGAGCCATCCGCCATTCCGCTCGCAGAAGAGGGTGAAATCGGGCGGGAGGCGTTCTTTTGAGAAGCGCAGGAATGCCGTACGCAGGATCCGATGCTTGAGACGGCGCACGGTCCTGAAGTCCACCCGCCCCTCGGGAAAAGCGCCGGATGGGTCTGCCTCCTCAGGCTTCAACCAGCCCCGCTGAATGAGATGTTCAGGGGATATGAACAGGGGATCGCCTGCGAACGCGGAGGTGCTGTGATAGGGAGAGTTGCCGAAACGCGGTTCCGTGGGATGGACAGGCAGGACCTGCCAGTATGTCCATCCGGCGGCGGACAGGAGATCGACCCAGCGATAGGCTTGAGGCCCGAGATCACCGATGCCGGAAGATGAGGGCAGTGAGGAGACATGCAGCAGCACGCCGGCAGAGCGTTTCAACTCAGACACCTAACCTGGATAATTCACGCATCGACCAAATCCCGCACCTCGACAGAAAGATGATCTCCCAAGCGCCTCGCCAACTCCATCCCTCGCAGCGCTTCCTGATCACTCTCTCCTGCCCGGGCCCTGATTGCCGGGAGTTTCGATCTCACCCATTCGAAAAACAGGTTCTGACTCTGCCATAGATCCGGTCTCAAGGAGAGCCCGCTAACGGCATCGAGCAGCCCGACGATCTGCTCCAGGGGACGCAGATCCCCGGTATCCTGTGTCAGGGCTTCCGTCAGAGACAGGATCCTCCGGCTGACGGCATGGGCAAGTGCCGTTTCGTCCGCCGGAAAGGCGTGTCCCTTGACCTCGGCCGCAAAGCGCCGCAGTCCATCCAGTTCGAGGGGCCCGGTCCCATCGAGCATGTGTATGACATCCTTTTGCCGCAGGAAGCCCGCCACCGCCCCCAGGGAATCGGGCAGGGGCACATTCATGCTGCGGGCGGCCTGAATAAAATCCATGTGACGGGCATAAAACGGCCGCACCGCGGTCTCGAAAGCCAGAAGTGTGGCGTCAAGCAGGCTCAAGACGATCCGTCTTTTGGCGTCCTTGAAGAGGTGCTGGAAAGAATAGCGTGCCGGCCCCATAAGCCGAGTCTGCCGTGCCAGGACCTTTGGGGCATCCTGCTTATGGAACGCGGCCAGGATTTCTTGGCTGGCGGAATGGAATTTGCGCTCGGAAAGATCGCTGCGGGCCGAAGCCTGGAGCTGGTGCTCTCCCTGATACAGCACGGAAAAGCTCACGGTCTGCGCGTCTTCGGTGAGGAGCGAACGGACACGGCTTCGCCCCAAGCCCAATTTCATGCCCTCCTTCTCTTGGCGTTCCCATGCCTCCATGCGCATGCTGTACGCGGTCGATCGTGCGGCTTCGTGGTCATCCAGGAACAGCGAGGCGATCCCATGGTGGACGCCGACCTTCAGAAGATCGAGCACGGCCGGCCGCACCTTCTTTTCATATAGGTCACGGCCGTCTTCGAACTCCGGATCGTTGCATGGTGCCTTCTCCAAGAGGGAGAGGAATCCCGGCTCCAAATCCTCCCCGGATACGTCCCGCGCGAGCTGCATGGCCCGGGCTGCGTACTGCAAAACCTGAACGGATTCGATCCCGGCTATGTCGTCGAAGAACCAGCCACAGCTGGTGTACATGAGGTTGGCCGCCCGCTGCATCTCCAGCAGCCTCCACACCGCGACACGATCGGTATCGGCCAGAGAGTGAAGCCCGGGTTTTTTGAGAAAGGATCGCCTCGAGCCTTCCGTCCTGTCCAGTATGACCTCGATGTATTCGTCCCGCAGGCACCAAGGATTTTCTATCCGGGAGCTCAGATGCTGTTCAAAAATCGAAGCGAGCTTGTCTCGAATGTGGTCCATGGCCGCCCTCAGGGGCGCCCGCCAGGCTTGTGTCCACTCCGGGTGCCCGCCGGTGCGGCACCCGCAGTCGCCGCGCCAGCGCTCCACGCCGTGGGCACAGCTCCAGGAGGTGTTCTCGACGATCTCGACCTCGTGTTCGGGAGGATGCTGTTCCAGGAAAGCGGCGTAGTTGGTCAGTCGGGCTGTCCCTTGCTCTTCCAGCCTGTGAAGGCCGTAAGACAGCGCCATCTCACCGAAGCGGTGATGGTGTCCGAAGGTTTCACCGTCTACAGCGATGTGCCGGAGCTGGGCGAACCCGGCCCGGGGATCGGCCCCCTGTAGCAGGCCGTCGGCCAGCCTCCGGC
>JAUXEH010000063.1 GCA_030620655.1 Candidatus Aminicenantota bacterium
CCCCAGGAATGGCGCTTTTCTATTCGATGGGAAACCAAGATAGCGGACATGAAGAATGAAACAGTATTCGGTCTGGGTGAAAAAAACGCGATGGCAAAGTCGGTTATTTTCGATAATAGCGGCGAAATCAAGTGCATTGTCGGCGATAACGGTGACGTTGTCTCATCGTATGAACCTGACACATGGTATGAAATAAAAATCGAAATCGACCTTCATGACAACATTTACAATGTTTATAGAGACGATATTCTTCTGCTGCAAAAGACTGGCGCACTCAACGCGAAATCAGTGAGCGCATTCTCTTTCAGCGGAGGCAAAGGCGACCGGATAGATAACCTTTGGGGTGTCGGTTACATTCCGACAGAGGATATCAGACGGCCTTATGACGTAAAAACTTTTATCGATGAAACTTTCGATATAATACCCTCTATTGATGGGTGGTCTGAAAAAGGCTATGACGACAGTTCATGGAATTCCGGCACTCTTCCTGTTGTGCACGGCAGCGAGCGTCACGCGGGTGAAGATCTGTTTCTCCGCAGAATTCAGCGAGTCGGGGAGTTTGAGAAGGCTTTCCTGAATGTGGAAACTCTCGATCCCGGCGGGGAGATATGGATAAACGGGAGAGTCGCCGCGGTCCTTCAGAACCGTCACCCGGCAAAAATTGAAATCGGAAAGTACCTCGAAAAAAATGCCGACAATGTTATCGCTGTCAGGGTGAATCATTTCAATATTGAGGAATTTGGGCTCAGGATGATGGCACATTCCGCTCTCGACCTGAATGTCGGATGGTTTGCTGGACGGATGTCTCTCGATCTGGTTCCGGAAATTCATATCGATGATCTGTTTGTTTTTACGAAAGATATTATTAAATCCGCACGCCTTGAAACGCGTATCAAACTCAATAATCACGGCCCGATGTCTTTCAGGGGAAAGATCGACATAAAACTATATCCTTGGTATCCAGCCGAAAGCAACACACCCGCCGCGACGGCGGTTTTTCCTGTCGTGACAGGTGTCGGAAACACTGAGATGGTTGAAGAGATAACCGTGTCTAATCCCAAACTCTGGACATTCGCTTCTCCGAATCTTTACAGGGTGGTTGCGACTCTGATCGACGAGAATGGAACTGCCGTCGACGATTACACGGTGACTGCCGGAATCAGGACAGTCGGTCAGGATGGCGGAACATTCAGGATTAACGGTGTACCGGAAATGCTGAACGGTGCCCAGATTTTCGGTTACAGGCCGCCGATAGAGAAGCTTGTGACGTGGAACAGATCCTGTCCCATTGAATGGCTTGTGAAAGAGCTGGTGATGGTTAAGAAAATGAACGGCAACCTGTTGCGCATCCATGTTCATGCCTGGAGCGACGCCGCGAGGAGTGTCAACGATCCCAGAATCGCCGAACTCGCCGATCAGCTCGGCGTCATGCTGATCTGGGCGACACCGTCCTGGATACGAACCGCGAAAGGGTGGGGGTATGTCGATTTCGAGGGCTACCCGAAATACATGAGGCAGGTATACAATCATCCCAGCATTGTCATGTGGGAGGCTAGCAACCATCCAAACTCCTTCAAGAAAAGAGATTACAAAGAATCGAATATTTTCTGCGAAAAGGTTTATGACACCATTTATCCCGTTGATCCGAGCCGTTTGATTTCAACCACTTCTTACATTCGACACCTGCATTACGGTAACGATTCCGGGACTGTCGATTTCCACGGTCATGCCAAACTCGCGTATTATGCGAACAGGATGATTTTCCAGAGAACTTGCGCCGGAAGCTACAATGTCGATGTCGTTTACGGCCCGCAAGACACTGTCGTACCGGTTATCATGAATCTCGGGCCTGAACGGACTGTCGATCTGACTGTCGAGGTCAAAAACATGACCGGTAAAGTGATTGACAGCGCTGCTTACAAAAGCGTTCATCTGCCCGGCGGACGGACAGTGATTTCCCTGCCTGAATTCAAGCCGTCATTTCCGTCTGAGGGATATTATGCGATCGAATACCGGATAGATTAGCTCAATTTATTTTGCCCTGGAGGTGAAAGGTGAATCTCCAACTTTTCATTTGACAAAACTCTCATGATTCCAAGCGGAATATCGGTCAGGTTGAGCGATTTGTTAGGCTTATTTTTCCAGGGGTTTATGACAGAACCACCAATCATAGCACTCATATTCATCTGAACGCTTCTTGGCTGCTGCTTCGTCCGTTGCTGGAGGCACGATAATTCTGTCGCCGATTAGTTCATTGTTCGGCCATCCTGCAGCCACAGCACCTTGTTTGTCAGCAATTTGGAGCGCCTTAACCGCACGGACAACTTCATCCATATTCCGACCAACCTCCTGAGGATAGTACATTATCAAGCGGACTTTGCTTTCCGGGTCCACAATAAATACCGCCCGAACAGTATTGGTGCCTTTCCCGGGATGAAGCATTCCAAGTTTCATGGCAACGGAGTCGTTGGCCGCTACGATTGGAAACTTAATTTCTACATCCAGTTCGGATTTAATCCACTGAACCCATTTGATATGAGAGAACACCTGATCAATGGACATCCCTATCAATTTGCAGTCAAGTTTCTCGAATTCTTCATATCTTGTTTGGAATGCTACGAACTCAGTCGTGCAAACAGGAGTAAAATCCGCCGGATGACTAAACAAGACAAACCATTTGCCTCTTAAATCACCTGGAATATTCATCGGTCCGTGTGTCGTTTGAACCTTCAGCTCTGGAAAGTCATCTCCCAATAACGGCATATTGATTTTTGTTTCTTCCATTTGGTTTCTCCTTATTTTATAAGATGTATCCCGGAAGGCCGGGATTCTTAGATCATGACGTTCTCTCTGAAGGTCCCGAAAGCCTCCCTGAGAAGCTCGGATATCTCGCCGAGCGTGACCCCGTCCTTCACGGCTTCGACCATGGCAGGCATCAAGTTCGCTCCCGCGGTCACTGCCTGTTCCAAGTCAGCCAGGCGTTCCTTGACACGGGCGGATTTCCGTTTCTGTTTGACTCGACGGAGGCTGTCCCTCTGATTCTGTTCGACCTCCGGCCGAGGGGCGTAGAGACCGAACCTGACTTTATCCGCTTCGGATGTGTGGGTGTTCATGCCGAAGATGAGCCGGTCCCCCTTTTCGATCTCTTTCTGATAGGCGTATGCGCTGTCTTGGATCTCCTTCTGGATGTAACCCCTCTCGATGGCGAGCAGGACGCCTCCCATGTCATCGATCTTCTTGAGGTAGGCCTCCACCTCCTGCTCGATCCGGTTGGTGAGGCTCTCGATGCAGTAGGAGCCGCCTAAAGGATCCACGGAGTCGGCTACCCCGCTCTCGTTCGCGATGATCTGTTGAGTGCGCAGTGCGATGCGGGCGGAATCCTGGCTGGGCAGGGCCAGCGCCTCATCCCGGGAGTTGGTGTGAAGCGACTGCGTGCCTCCCAGCACCGCGGCCAGAGCCTGCAGGGTCACCCGGACGACGTTGTTGTCCGGTTCCTGCGCCACCAGGGTCATGCCGCTGGTCTGAGTGTGGAACCGGAATTTCCAGGACTTCGGATCCCTGGCCCCGAAGCGGTGCCGGACGAGCCTGGCCCAAATCCGCCGTGCCGCGCGGAACTTGGCGACCTCTTCCAGGAAATTGTTGTGGGCCGCCAGAAAAAAGGAGAGCCGGGGGGCGAAGTCATCGATGTCCAAGCCGGCCGCCAGGGCGGCTGCGAGGTACGCCTTGGCGTTGGCAAAGGTAAAGGCCAGTTCCTGGACGGCGGTGGCGCCCGCTTCGCGGATGTGATAGCCGCTGATGCTTATGGTGTTCCAACCGGGGACGTTCGCGCGACAGAATGCCAGGATGTGGGTGATGATCTTCAGTGACGGTTCGGGAGGATAGATGTACGTGCCGCGTGCCACGTACTCCTTTAGTATGTCGTTCTGGATGGTGCCAGAGAGCCGGTCCCAACCGATGTCCCTTTTCTGAGCCAGAGCCAGATACATGGCCAGCACGATGGCGGCGGTGGCATTGATGGTCATGGAGACTGAGACCCGGTCCAGCGGGATGCCGTCGAAAAGGATTTCCATGTCCTCCAGAGTGTCGATGGCCACACCCACCTTGCCCACCTCGCCCTCTGCACGGGGGTCATCGGAGTCAAGTCCCAACTGGGTGGGCAGGTCAAACGCAACGCTCAATCCGGTCTGACCCTGGTCCAGAAGGAAGCGGTACCTCTGGTTCGATTCCGCCGCTGTCCCGAATCCCGCGTACTGCCGCATGGTCCAGAGGCGTCCCCGGTACATGTTGGGATAGACTCCCCTAGTGAACGGGAACTCCCCCGGTGGGCCCAAATCCTGCTCGGGAACCATCTCGACGAGGTCTTCCGGCGTGAAGACGGTTTTCAGCTCGATACCGGAATGGGTACGGAAAAGCTTTCGTCTTTCTCTGGTCATCCTTCTCCAGGATTTACCTGAGGAAGCGGGAAAAGGCGCTGACACCCGCATAGCCCGCCCTGTCCCCAAGGAGTGCCTCTATCTCCAGGAGGCGGTTGTATTTGGCCACCCGGTCGCTGCGGCTGAGGGAGCCTGTCTTTATCTGCCCGGTGCCGAGAGCGACACTGAGGTCGGCGATGAACGTGTCGGAAGTCTCTCCGGAGCGGTGAGAGATCACGCAGGTGTAGCCATGTTCATGCGCGTACGTGACCGTGTCGATGGTCTCCGTCAAGGTGCCGATCTGATTCAGCTTGATCAGGATGGAGTTACAGATTCCCTTTTCGATCCCCTCCCTGAGGATGGCGGGGTTGGTCACGAAGATGTCATCGCCCACCAGCTGGACCGTGTCTCCCAAGGCGTCGGTCATGCTTTTCCATCCTGTCCAATCGTCCTCGGACAGGCCGTCCTCAATGGATATGATAGGATAGTCGGTGATCAGGGTTCGGTAAAAGTCGATCATCTGCTCTGCGGTCCGACGGGCCCCGTCGGATTTCTTGAACACATATTCCCCGTCGATGAAGAATTCCGAGGCGGCCACATCCAGCGCCAGGTACACCTCCTCGCCCGGTCGAAATCCGGCCCGTTCTACGCTCCTCAGGATCAGGTCCAGCGCTTCGCGGTTTGATTTCAGGTTGGGGGCAAATCCCCCTTCGTCTCCCACGGCGGTATTGTATCCTTTGTCCTTGAGCGTCTGTTTGAGGCTGTGAAACACCTCTGCGGCCATGCGGATCGCCTCTGAAAAAGACGCGGCCCCGGCGGGCACTATCATGAACTCCTGGATGTCGACGTTGTTGTCGGCGTGTGCTCCTCCGTTGAGGATGTTGCACTGAGGGACAGGTAGGAGGTATCGTTCCCGTGGGCTCAGATAGGCAAAGAGCGGGCGCTCGAGCGCCCGGGCAGTGGCCACAGCCGCTCCCATGGATACCGAGAGAATGGCGTTGGCCCCCAGGTTCTGTTTGGATAGGGTCCCGTCCAGCTCCATCATCTTCCTGTCCAGCTCCTGCTGAGCATGGCCGTCCATCCCCAGGACGGCCGGAGCGATGACGTTCCGTACATTGTCCACCGCCTTGAGCACACCCTTACCCAGATACCGTGAATCATCTCCATCCCTCAGTTCCAGGGCCTCCCGTTTCCCGGTCGAGGCTCCGGAAGGGACCGAGGCTGTGCCTTCCGCCCCGGACTCCAGCCGGACCCGGGTCCTGATGGTGGGATTGCCTCGAGAGTCGAGTATTTCCAGGGGGGAGATCTCGGTGATAGTCGTCTTTGCCATGCTAAACTCCTCGGGTGGTTTGGTGACTCGGTTTGCCGGGAAGGGTCGTTTTCAGGAGCGGAGCGGCTCTATTCCTTCTCTCCCTCCTTGGCTGAGAAATCCGGGATCTTTTTGGAGATTTCTTCCTTCTTCTTGTCCACAAAGTCCTTGATCGCGGTCACTCCTTCGCTCGTTTTTTCTTTGACCAGCTCGATACCCTTTTCCGCTTCTTTGGTGATTCGCTCGTAGCTGTCTTTGGCCTTTGCCCCGGTTTTGACAGCGCTCTCCTGGATTTTTTTCCGGGTCTCCTCCCCACTGGCAGGGGCGATCAGGACTCCCAGGATGAAACCGGCGGCGGCCCCCAACAGGAAAGAGAGGGTGACTTCGATGGTGCTCGAACCTCTGTTATCCATTTTTTTCCTCCTTTTTTTTATTCTTCCACTGCCGCCAGATCAGCCGGATCAGAGGCACCGCGAACGGCCAGTAGCGCGATGCGGGTCTCATGAACCGGGGGGAAAGGAACCGGGACACGTCGGAGATGCCCACAGCGGCTTTGCGGGCGGCTTCGACCATCTCTCCCACTTCTTCGATCCTTTGGTTGACTGTCTGGCTGGTGGCATTGAGCTTGACCACGAGTTCATGGACCTCGACCAGGGTCTTTTCCCCTTCCCGCGCGGTCTTCCGCAGTTGGTTCAGGAACATCACCAGAAAGGTCACGGCGACCACGGCGGCAAAGGTCAGGACCAGGAACAGAAACTGGGAGAGAGATAATGACATGGTATCCTATACATAAATTAAAAACCCGGGTTTGTCAATCAGCAGCTATTTATAGAGGATCTTGGCCGCGTCGGCAATCCGGTATTCCGATTCGATCCTGGACAGGACCTCGGGGTACTCCGAGATGTCTCCCGCCTCGAGTTTGCCCTCCCAGGTCCCCAGGAGCTTGGACGGGATGAAGTGGGGCCTAACCTTGCCCAGACGGTTGATGCCGCGCAGGGCCTGCCAGTGGGTGAGCAGGAGCAGGGCCAGGATCCCGAAGAATACATTGGGGCCGGGCAGCAGGGCCATGAGCCCGGAGATGGGAAGCAGCAGGGTCTCAAGGATCAGGAACAGGATGTGTTTACTCCTCTGCTTCTGCAGGAAGAAAAAAAAGCGGCGCCGGATCTTTTTTTCGGAGGTGCCTTGGGCATGTTTGATGGTCACCTCGGCAGCCTCGAGTTTCAGGGCCCTCTCAAAGGCCTGTTCCTGGCGGAGGATCCGGGGTGGGAGCAGCATGAGTTTTTCTCGGGCAGCTTCCCAGATCTTTTTCAACCGGGAAAATTTGACCTGGATCTCTTCAGTCGGGTGAGATGAGAAAAAACGGAATTTTCCGCGAAAATCAAGTACGAAAAAGAAATCCATGGTCCCCTCATTCTAGCACTTCCTCCTGGAAGTTGACAATCACCTGGGATGCCCCTAATATTTATAGGATCATAAAGAGGCAAAGGTACCAAACCCGTGAAAGACGAGTACGCATTCTCACAGATCGAGACAAAATGGCAGAGGATCTGGGAAGAGCAGCAGACCTTCAAGGCCGGTGAAGATGGCCGGAAAGACAAATGCTATTGCCTGGAGATGTACCCCTATCCGTCCGGCCGCATCCACATGGGCCATGTCCGCAATTTTTCCATCGTGGACGTGATCTCCCGGTTCAAGGTCATGCAGGGCTTCGACGTCCTCCACCCCATCGGCTGGGATGCCTTCGGGATGCCTGCGGAGAACGCGGCCATCGAGCAGGGGATCCATCCGAAAGAGTGGACGCTGAGCAACATCGAGCACATGAAGGTGCAGCTGAAGAAGATGGGCTTCAGCTATGACTGGTCTCGTGAGATCACCACCTGTCTTCCCGAATATTACATCTGGAATCAGTGGATCTTCCTGAAGCTTCTGGAACGAGGGTTGGCCTACCGGAAAAAGAGCCAGGTGAACTGGTGCCCCAGTTGCCGGACCGTGCTGGCCAACGAACAGGTCGTGAACGATGGATGCTGGCGCTGCGATACCCAGGTGTCCATGAAGCACATGGAGCAGTGGTTCCTGAAAATAACGGACTATGCCGAAGAACTCCTCACCGGGCTGGAACAGCTCCGGGAGTGGCCCGAGCATGTACTCGTGATGCAGAGGAACTGGATAGGCCGGAGTACGGGGGGCAAGGTGACGTTCCCTCTGAAGGACCGCCAAGGCGGTATCGAGGTCTTCACGACCCGGATCGATACCATCTACGGGGCCACCTTCATGGTGCTCTCCCCCGAGCATCCTCTAACAGATGGGCTGGTCGAGGACCCCGCCGACCGCCGCCGGCTGAAGAGCTGGATCGACCAGAGCCAGGCCGAGCTCAAGATAAAGGCAGAGGCCGGGGAAACGGAGAAAGAGGGCATCGACACACGCAAGAAAGCTGTGAACCCGTTTACCGGAGAAGAGATCCCGGTCTGGGTGGCTAACTACGTGTTGATGGGATACGGAACAGGAGCCATCATGGCCGTCCCGGCGCACGATGAGCGGGACTATGAGTTCGCCCGCAAGTACGGGCTTTCCATCCGGGAGGTCGTTGTCCCTGAAGAGGGGGAACCTCCTGAGGAAGGGATCTTTCACGATTATGGGGCTGTAGTCAATTCAGGCCCTTTTTCGGGTATGAGCTCGGCAGAGGCGATGGACAAGATGGCGGACTACGCCCGGGAAAAAGGGTTCGGCCACAAACAGGTCCAGTATCGGCTGCGGGACTGGGGGATCTCGCGGCAGAGATACTGGGGCACACCCATCCCTGTTATCTATTGCGAGGCATGCGGTGTCGTCGGGGTTCCCTATGAAGACCTGCCCGTGACGCTGCCCGAAGACGTGGATTTCAGCGGAGAGGATGGCGCCCCCCTGGAATCCAACCGGGATTTTGTTGAGACCCAATGCCCGCAGTGCGGGGGCCGGGCCCGGCGGGAGACCGATACCATGGACACATTCTTCGATTCGTCCTGGTACTATTTCCGGTACTGTTCTCCCCATGCCGACCGGTTCCCATTTGAGCCGGCGCAGGCCAAAGATTGGATGCCCGTCGATATTTATGTGGGAGGGGTGGAGCACGCCATCCTGCATTTGATCTATGCGCGCTTCTTCTGCAAGCTGCTGCGCGATCTGGGCCTGACAGATATCGATGAACCCTTTCCTTTCTACCTCAGTCAGGGTATGGTGACCAAGGACGGGGCCAAGATGTCCAAATCCAAGGGCAACGTGGTGGACCCGGATGAGATGATCACCAAATACGGGGCCGATGCGACCCGCCTGTTCATGTTGTTCGCCTCTCCGCCGGAAAAGGAATTTGCCTGGGACGAGAAGGGTATCGAGGGGACCTCCCGCTTCCTTTACCGCATCTGGAAATTCTATCATGAGTTCGCCGATATGCTTAGGGGCGGCGGGCCTGAGGAGGAGATGACCGGACGGGAAGCGGCCGCATCTCCACTCCGTGTGAAGCTCCATCAGACCATAAAGAAGGTCACTGATGACATCGGAAGACGCTATCACCTGAATACGGCCGTCAGCTCCATCATGGAACTGTTCAACCGAATCAGGCGGGATGCGCCCGAATTGACCGCCACCGAGGAAGGAAGAGCGCTGGCACGTGAGGCCTTCGGGACACTGCTCCAGCTCCTGGCGCCTTTCGCGCCTTTCATCACCGAAGAGCTATGGGAAAAGTCGGGAGGCAGTCCCGTGATCGCCAGAAGCCCCTGGCCTCAGTACGATCCTGAGTTGGCCCGGGCGGAAAAGGTCACGGTGGTCGTGCAGGTCAACGGTAAGGTCAGGGCCAAGTTCGAGGCCGAACCGGACCTTCCGGAAGAAGATGTCAAGAGATTGGCATTGGAGCTGGACCGGGTCCAAAGCTTTGTCGGCGGCCGGGAGCCCCGGAAGATCATCTGCATCCCCAATAAACTGGTGAATATCGTGGTGGTGCCCGAGAGGCAAGATGCGTAAGTTTTTGATTATAATAAGTTTGATCCTATTAGGATTGAGCTGTGGCTACGGCCTCAGGGGGACGGGGAGTTCGCTTCCCCCGCATGTCCGAACCATCAACGTCCCCATGTTCGAAAACAACACGACCCGTTTTCAACTGGATCTCAAGCTGACCGAGAGCGTCCGGGACGAGCTGACGGCACGGGGCAAGGTGGAGATCACTCCTGACAGAACAGGCGCGGACGCAATCCTGATCGGAGAGATCATCGCTTTCACGGTCAATCCCATCGGGTTCGGACAGGATGCGACGGCGAGTTCCTACAACATCGTGGTGGTGGCCAAGATCGTCCTGCGCGACCTTGTTAACAACAGGATCCTGTTCTCCAACCCGAATTACTCCTATCAGCAGGATTATGATGTGCCGGAGGGGACCGATTTTGAGTCCGTCCAGCAGGCGGCGATCGAAGTCATCGCCGTCAAGTTCGCCCGGACCCTGGTCATCAATATCCTGGAGGGATTCTGAGGCGTGATCTTGTCTCACGAGGGCGAAAGAGGCCGGGCGCCCGGCTACGTGTTCTTCGGGGAGGAGACGTATCCCGCGTATGTGTTTCTGCGGGAATTGCAGGAATCCCTGGCGAAACCGGAAGCTCCCCCGCTGGAACGTTTCGACCTGGCGGAGCGGAAATGGTCAGAGGTCCTGGACGCGGCACGCTCCCCATCGCTCCTCTTCCAGACCGCCCGTGTCATCCTGGTGGAAAGCCCGCCGCGCAAGAAAGACCACATTCCTTCTCCGCATGAGAAACTCTCGGACGCGGACCAGGAGCTGATCTCCGCCTATTTTTCCGACCCGAGCTCAGGGACGGTTCTGGTGATGATCTTCCCCGGCAAGATCAAGAAAAGCTCCCCGCTGGTCAAGTTTTTTTCGGGACTGCCTTCCGGAGCCGTGCAGGTCGAAGAGATGTGGGCGCCGAAGGGGGCGAAGCTGGCTTCCTGGGTGACAGGGCGATTCCAGGACAGGAGGACGATGCCTTCGCAGAGTGCCGTGGAGCGGTTGATCGAGCTGGTGGGAAACGACCTTAGACTCCTGGATAATGAGGTTGAAAAGATCGTGACATATGCCGGAGAAAAAGACCGGATAACAGACGAGGATGTGGATCAGGTCTCAGGTCGGATCAAGTCCTACCTGGAGTGGGAGCTTTCCGATTATCTGGCACGGGCGGATTACCGGCAGTGTCTGCTCATCCTGCACAGACTCCTGGAAAAGGACAACATCACCCCCCCCCTAATCCTGGGGCTAGTATCCGGTTTTTTCCGGGATATCCTCCTGGCCAAGCTCAGGCTCCGGGAGGGCAATAAAGACAGGAAAGCCATCTTTAAGGAGATCAAGCCTCAGATCAAGGAGTCTTTCCGGGCTCTGTATGACAAACAGTACCGCGGCTTGTTCTCTTCGGCTGAGGGCATTTCCTGGCCTGACCTGCAGTACATCCTGAACGCCCTGAGAGACGTGGACCTCAAGCTCAAGACCTCCTCCCTGGACTTCCAGACCTTGATGGAAGGATTCCTGTTTGAATACTGTTGGACCAGGAAATACGGCCGCTCTCCAGCTCGTCCTTGAAGGGCCTCTGTCTTGATCCCGGCGACAATGTGGATGAAACGATTATTTGGCGGTGGAAGGCTTGATCATTTCCACCTGACGGCTGAGCCTGGATTTGTACCTGTCACCCGTGTTCCGGTGGATGGTGCCCTTTTTCACGGATGTATCTATGACGGAAAACGTCTTGGAAAGCAGGTTCTGGGCAGCTTCACTGTCTTTTTTTTCAATGGCGGCCCTCAAGTGTTTGATCTGGGTTCGCAGGGTAGACTTGTTCCTCTTGTTAATCGCGTTTCTACGCAGGCTCCGCCTCCACTGGCGTAAAGCGGACTTGTGTTGCGCCATTATTTTCTCCTCTTCAAATGGAAAATGCATGATAAGCTATTTCGGACCGAAAGTCAACCGCCATCCAGTCCCTCCCCCACTAAAATTCCCACCCTTCCAACCTCCCCCACCCGACCCACCCTAAAAGGATTGAGCCTCTGGTCATTGGCTGTCCCTCCCCCACCTCAGTGTGTATCATCTTGTCATTTTAAATCTAACCTGGATAATTCACGAGTCGAGTTTGCCGTAGATGGTAGGCGCG
>JAUXEH010000362.1 GCA_030620655.1 Candidatus Aminicenantota bacterium
AGCTCGCCCGGCATTTCCATGAGGCGGGAGAGACCGAGAATGCCCTCAAGTATTTCCACAAGTCCGGCGAAAGAGCTGTCAAGGTGTCTGCCAACCAGGAAGCGATCCAGCACTTCAGGCAGGCGCTCAAGCTTCTGGAGACACTTCCCGAGTCGATCGAGCGGGACAAGCAGGAACTCACGTTTCAGCTCGCCCTCACCGTCCCGCTGATGGCGACACAGGGCTTCGCATCCCCAGAGGTTGGCAGGGCAGCAACCCGGGCCCGGGACCTGTGTCAGAAGTTCGGGGATCCGCCCGAAGTTTTCATGGCCCTTACGCAGATCGCCCTCTATCATTCCACACGCCCCGAATACAGGAAGGGCCTCGAATTAGCGGACCAGACATCCAAGCTGGCCGAAATGCTTGACGACCCCATGCTGAAAGCCATCGCCTACTACAACAGCAGCTGGCCGTGGCTGAACCTGGGGGAACTGACTCGAGCCCTGGAACTGACCGAGCGGATGAGTGAAGTCTACGATCCGGAAAAGTACGGCTACCTGGCTTATGTGTTCGGCTATGACCTGGGTGTCATGAGCCAGGCTTTCGGCTCCTGGTGCCTGTGGCTGCTGGGTTTTCCCGATCGGGCTGAAAAACAGATGGAAACCGCCCTATCACATGCGCGGAAAATAGGGCATCCCCACACCTTGGCCTTTGCCCTGACCGGCGCCATTGTCATGCAGTGGTTCCTGCGCAATCGCGAGGGCATCGATAGATACGTCGACGAACTGGGCCCCATCTCCTACGAAAACGGCTTCATCTTCTTCATCGGCCATGTCCTGTTTTACCAGGGGGAGAAAAAGACCCTGGAAGGCGAAGTCGAAGAGGGGATCGCCCAGATGTGGGAGGGGGTGGCCACCATACGCGCCACGGGTTCGGAGACCTGTTTGACCCGGCTCCAGGCCCGGATGGGGGATGCCTGCCTGCAGGCGGGGGAGATCGAAAAAGGGCTCAAGGCGGTGGGAGAAGGCCTCGGATTCAAGGACAGGCTTGAAGAGCTGTACATGGAGGCCGAGCTGCTTCGGTTCAAGGGGGAGCTGCTGAGGATGAAGGGAGCGGACGAGCGAGAGGCCGAGGAATGCTTCCGGAGCGCCATCAAGACCGCCCAGGGCCAGAAGGCCAAGTCTCTGGAGCTGCGGGCGGTGATGAGCCTGAGCCGGCTCCTGCAGAAACAGGGAAAGAAGGATGAGGCAAAGGCGCTCCTCGAAGAGGTCTACGGCTGGTTCACCGAAGGCTTTGACCGTCCCGATCTGCAGGATGCCAAGGCCCTCCTCTCAGAGCTGTTATAAGGTTTCCCTGCGATCCACACGGCATCATTTCTGATGGTCATCTCTCTGTATATTTCCCATCCGAAGATCCAAATCGCACTGATTCCTGTTTGGGATGAGATTCAGTGTCTTAACGGGTATCCGGGCTCGCCTGGCTGCGGGGCTTACGCCTGCGCCGCCTGCGCCGTTTCGTTCCAGTGGCAGGATACATGCTGTGGAAGAGGCTTGCAAAGGGATCTTTCCCCTGGGGCGGCCGGCCCTTTTCGATAAGGAAACATAATCGGGACGCCTGCTTATAATGAGATCGGTGCTGCAGGGACCAGCGCATGCGGCCTGTGCGGAGCGCCTGGATCAGGTGGTGTGTCAAAACCAGGATCTGGATGCTGTCGGCGCGAAGGCCCTTGGTGAGCCAGCTTCCTGCCATGGCTTTTGTGATGGTCTCGTTAAGATTCTTATACGCATCCTCTTTTTCGTCTGGGATACGGCTTTCCACCCAGGGCCAGGACACAAGGGCAAAGACTTCTTCCCGGGAGAACTGAAATCCGTCTGACACCGCGCTCTCCCTGATTTCCAGGAGCGTTTTGAGTCGGGAGAACAGAATGGGATTTCTGTCGTACTCCTCACCTGCCTGGCCGAGGACGTATTTCAGGACCTCGTATTTCTGGTAGGCTTCGAATACGAGCGGAGTTTTGAGGGTGAGGTCTTTATTGAGTTCCTCGAAGAGGCGGGCCCCGGCCACCTCCCCCAGCAGGTTGCGGTGGGACTGGATGGCGTGTTCGGTCTTTTTTTCGATCTCGAAACCCAGGCGGACCGAATGTCTGATCACCCTCAGGATACGGACGGGATCTTCGGTATAGCGCCCTCCGGGATCGCCCATTATCCGGATCTTCCGGGAGGCCATGTCCTTCAGGCCGCCGACATAGTCGATGACGGATTCGGTGCCCACGTCGTAGTACAGGGCATTGATCGTGATGTCTCTCCGGAAGGCGTCCTCGCGGGGTGTCCCATAGGTCATCTTGTAGCGGTGAGCCGGATCGAGTGCAGCCTCCTCCTTCTCGTCCGGTTCCCGGCGGAAAGTGGCGACCTCGATGTACTTCCCTTCCTTGAAATGGATGTGGGCCAGCCGGAAGCGCCTCCCGATGATAAATGCGTTCCGGAAGCGTTTCTTGATCTGGCCCGGCCTGGCATCGGTAACCAGGTCGAAGTCCTTGGGTGTGATCCCCTGCATCAGGTTCTGGACAGCGCCTCCGGTCAGATAGGCGACGAATCCCTGCGAATTGAGGCGGTAGATGATCTTGAGGGCGTCCGGATCGATGTCTCGCCTCGAAATCCGGTGTTTGGGCCTTTTCAGGATACGGGGCTTCTCCGTATGAGCGTGAATGATATTCCGACCTGCCATAGCTGGAGTCTGAATATCATATTAGGGGCTGAAACACAATCAACACTTTCCCAGTGGCCTGAATACGAAGGCTGAATAAAACCAGCAAACCATCCGTAATTTGAATCGAACCCACTTGGATTTCTCTCGTATGCTATTATGAGTACAGGAACTCGGAAATAAAGGAGACATAATCATGAAAAAGGCATTTTTATCCATCTCGCTTCTGCTCCTGGTTTCAGCAGCCATGTTTTCCTTGAGCACTGCTGCAGAGAAGGCCTCTGCCGCAGAAAAACTCTATGAGCTGAAGTATCAGTTGAAGCCGGGGACCAAATTTGTCATTGTGAGTACCGGGGAAACAGAGAGCGTGACTGACCAGATGGGAACCGAAGTGGTTGCGATTATAACGGGCGATGGAGAGGACACTTATACCGTC
>JAUXEH010000109.1 GCA_030620655.1 Candidatus Aminicenantota bacterium
ACTCCCCGGTCGGCCAGCCGGCGGGCCTCGCTAACCACGGATTCCAAACTCCGAGACCGGTAGGGGCCTTTGATCCGGGGTATGGTACAGAAGGAGCAGCGGTGGGAGCATCCCTCGGAGATCTTGATATAGGCCCAGGCCGGGGGCGTGGATATTTGCCTGGGAGACTCATGGTCGTAGAGAAAGCAGCTCTCCTCGGGATCGTAGGGCTTGCCCTCGATGAGCTGCACGATGTGATGGAAATCGTTGACTCCCGTCCATAGATCGATCTGAGGGAATTTTTGCCGCAGTGCCATCAGGTCTTTCTGGACATAACAGCCGGCGGCCACGACCGTTACATGGGGTATCTGCCGCTTGGTGCGGAGGGCGTCCCGCAAGTGCCGCTCCGCCTCGTCCCGGGCCGGCTGGATGAATCCGCAGGTGTTTACGATGATTATGTCCGCACGGGGCTGATCCGTTTCCAAGGTGTAGTTTCCGGACTGCAGAAGATAGCCCAGCATGACTTCGCTGTCCACCAGGTTCTTGGCGCAGCCGAGGCTCACCAGCGCGACGTGTTTCCTGCTTTCCCCCATGACGATATCGCCCGGTTTACGGCCTGCGGCTAGGGATAGATGCGGTAGAGCAGGCGGGGGAAGGGGATGGTCTCTCGGATGTGCTTGATGCCGCACAGCCAGGAGAGCATGCGCTCCACGCCCATCCCGAATCCGGAGTGAGGCACGGAGCCGTATTTCCGGAGATCGATGTACCACTCATAGGCTTCCCGGGGCAGGCCGTGTTCCTTGATCTTTTCTTCCAGGAGCACCAGATCGTGGATCCTCTGGCCCCCGCCGATGATCTCCCCGTATCCCTCCGAAGCCAGCACATCCAGCCCCAGTACCAGGTCCGGCCTACCCTCCGCAGGCTGCATGTAAAAGGCCTTGATCACGGCGGGGAAATGGGTGACGCACACGGGGGAATCGAAGTGTTCGCTGATCGCTGCCTCTTCCGGGGATCCGAAATCGTCCCCAAAGGAGATGGAATTGCCCTTCTCGTTCAACAGCCGGATGGCGTCTTCGTAGGTGATCTGCGGGAAGGGCGCCTTGATGCCCTGCAGCAGAGTAGTATCCCGTTCCAGGGCGTCTAGTGCCTCCTTTTTGGTCTCCAGCACCCTCGAGATGATGGAAACGATGAGCTCTTCCCCGAGTTTCTTAATATCCGCCAGGGTGGCGAAGGCGACCTCAGGCTCCACCATCCAGAATTCGATGAGGTGTTTGCGGGTCTTGGATTTCTCGGCCCGGAACGTAGGGCCGAAGCAGTAGACCTTGCCGAATGCCATCGCGGTCGCCTCGTTGTACAGCTGTCCGCTCTGGCTGAGATAGGCCTTCTGGTCGAAGTATTCTGTTTCGAAGAGTGTGGTCGTGCCTTCGCAGGCGCTGGGTGTCAGGATGGGAGTGTCCAGGTTTCGGAAGCCGCGGCCGTCGAAAAAGTCACGTATGGCTTTGATGAGCTCTGTCCTGATCTCCAGCACCGCGTGTTGTTTGCTCGAGCGGAGCCAGAGGTGGCGGTGATCCATGAGGAAGGAGGTGCCGTGTTCCTTGGGAGTTATCGGGAAATCTTCCGCCACCTGCAGGACCTCGATCTCGGTTATGCCCATCTCCAGGCCGCCCGGAGCGCGTTTGTCCTCACGCACCTTGCCGCGCAGGATAAGCGAGGATTCATGGGTCAGCGTGTCGAACGTCTGGAACAGGGGGTGATCCTTGTCCGGACTGTAGATCGTGCCCTGCAGCAGTCCGGTCCCGTCGCGAACCAGGAGGAAACGGATCTTGCCGCTGGAGCGCTTGTTGTACAGCCAGCCCCGGATCTCGATGTCCTTGTCTATATGGCCTTTGAGGTCCTCGATGTATACCCATTCCATAATGCCAGGGATTATAAACCTTTCATGGGCGGTTGACAATCCTGCGGCGTTCGATTTATCCTGGATTACTCACAAGTCAGGTTATATAGAGTTCGCCATGGAAAACAAGCTGCTGCAAAAGATCGCCGAATGTGTCGAAAGAGGTAAAGTCGATATTAAATCGCCCCATCCACCCGATATGCAGGGAAGCGAAGGAGCCGACGAGCTGACAGCCCGGGCCCTGGAGGCAGGCATCGCTCCGCATGAGGTTCTGTCCCGGTCTCTAATCGAGGGCATGAAGGTCGTGGGTGAGCGGTTCCGCAATAACGAAATCTATCTGCCTGATGTCTTGATGTCTGCGCGGGCCATGAACGCCGCCATGGAACACCTGAAGCCCCATTTTACCTCCGGGAAGGTTAAGTACAAAGGCCGGATCGTCCTGGGGACCGTGGCCGGAGACCTGCATGATATCGGGAAAAAGATCGTCGGCATGTTCTTCGAAGGCGGCGGGTGGGAGGTCATCGACTGCGGAGTGGACGTATCGGAACCCAAGTTTCTCAAGAGTATCGAGGAACACACCCCCGATGCAGTGGGACTGAGCGCGCTCTTGACGACCACCATGGTCAATATGGAGGGTATCGTCAAGGGAATCAAGACCAGATACCCCGACATCAAGGTCATCGTGGGCGGAGCGCCGGTGACAGGGGCCTTTGCAGACAAGATCGGTGCGGACGGTTATTCGCCCGACCCTCAGGGTGCCCTGGACCAACTTATAGCTGAACTCACCTGATGGAGAAATGGCCGAGGCTAAACCGTTTGTGCCTGTCAAGCTTATCTGTGGGCTGATCTCCGGGAAAAATGATGTCTTGCTGGTCGCCGAGAAGGCACTCGTCCGGGATTTCGGTCCGGTGGAATCCGTCAGCGAATCCTATCCTTTTGACCTGATCGACTATTATGAGAAAGAGATGGGACGGCCGCTTTCGCGCAGATTCCTCAGCTTCGAACCGCTTGTGCTTCCCGACGATTTGAGCAGGATCAAGTTGCGGACCAACCGGATGGAAGCCGAGCTGCAGGAACTGTTCCAGACGGAGTCCCGGATCGTCAACATAGACCCGGGATGTTTGAGAGGCTCATCCCTCGTCATGGGCACGGCCAAGAATTTTGCCCACCGCATTCCCATCGGCGGTGGGATCTATGCCCACCTGGAGCTTCTTTTCGGGAAAGACAGCGTAAAAGCTCTGGAATGGACGTATCCGGATTTCAAATCTCCCCGGTACCATGGCTGGCTGCTGCAGGTGCGGAAGCGCTACCTGGAGCAGCTCAAGTCGCTCGGGGCCTGAAGCCGGGGCCTGCCCGCATCAATCGAGATCCGGATCAAAGGCAGAGATCTCCCTCAGTTTGCGCACGATCTCCGGCAGTTCCCGCAGGACGGTATCCACATCGTCCTCCGTGTTGAACCGCCCCAATGAGATCCTGAGGGTGGAGCGTGCGAACTCCGGCCTCATCCCGATGGCGTTGAGCACATGGGATACCTCTTCGGAATCTTCGCTGCAGGCCGACCCGGTGGCTACGTAGATGTCCTTGGTGGCCAGGGCCAGGAGGATGGCTTCGGCTTCCAGGCCCGGGAACGAAAAATTGAGTGTCGATTTGACCCTCTCTGCCTCCGGGCCGTTGAAATGGATCTTGGGGATTTCATCTTCTATCCCCTGTTTGAGGCGGGCAGCCAGTCCGGCGATGCGCTCGTTGTCTTCCTCGCTCCGCTCTCCTAGGATACGGACCGCCTCACCGAAGCCCACGATGCCGGCCGTGTTCTCTGTACCAGACCTCAGCTGCCTTTCCTGATGGCCCCCGTATATGAGGGGCTGAATCCTGGTCCCCTTGCGGATATAGAGGGCGCCCACGCCCTTGGGCCCGTACACCTTATGGGCGGAGATGCTGAGCAGGTCCACGCCGAGTGCATCGACATCCACGGGGATTTTACCGAAGCTCTGTACGGCATCCGTGTGCACTAGTGTGCCGGATTCTTTTGCTATCCGGGAGATCTCGCTTATGGATTGGATCGTCCCGATCTCGTTGTTGGAGTGCATGACGGAAATGAGCGCGGTGCGGGGGGACAGGGCCGCCTTGAGCGCTTCGAGATCGATGCGGCCGAAGGTGTCTACGGGAACATAGGTGACTTTTTTGCCCTGCCTTTCCAGGTAGCTGGCCGTCTCTATCACGGCCGGGTGCTCGATAGCTGAGGTGATGAGCTCGTCTTTATCCGGGAACGCGTCGAATACACCACGTAGGGCAAAGTTGTCGGATTCCGTGCCGGATCCGGTGAAGATGATTTCCGAGCGGCCGGCTCCCAGGGCGGAAGCGATGATCTGCCGGGCTTCGGTGACCAGCTCCCTGGCGTCTCTCCCAATGGGGTAGAGGGAAGAGGGATTCCCGAAATGTTCCCTCAGGAACCAGGACGTTTTTTCGCAGACTTTGGGGTCCAGGGGTGTGGTGGCGTTATTGTCCAGGTAGATCATGGCGTTCCGGTGCCTCCAGAGAAACGATTAGAGGTATTTGTCCTTCAGGATCCGGGCTACCTCGAGACCGGCCCGCTTCTGGCCTTCACCGGCCGCGGCTCCGATATGCGGCATGGCCATCACGTTGGGGTGATCGATCAGCGCGAAATTCGTGGCCGGCTCCACCTCATAGACATCGATGGCGGCCGCCCGGACCTTGCCAGACTCGAGGGCCTTGAGCATGGCCTCTTCGTCCACCACGCCCCCACGGGCCGCGTTGACGATGACGACCCCGTCTTTCATCTTATCGAACTGGGCATCGCTGATCATGTGTTTGGTGGAGGGGTTTAAAGGCAGGTGAAGAGAGAAGATGTCTGCCTGCTCCAGGAGCTCATCGAGGGGCACTTGCCTGACATCGAGTTCGGTGTCGATGTCGACGATGTCGAAGGCCACGACCTTCATCCCGAAGGCCAGGGCCCGTTCCGCCACCGCCAGGCCGATCCGTCCGCTGCCGATGATCCCCAGGGTTTTCCCAAAGAGCTCGGTGCCCTTGAATTTTTTCTTTTCCCACTTATGGGCTTTCATGGAAAGGTTGGCCGGCCCGTGGTTGCGCACGGCGGCCAGCATCATCCCGAAGGTATGTTCCGCTACCGTGATGGTGGTGGCCGAAGGGGTGTTGTTCACTTGTATACCTTTGTTCCGCGCTGCCGCGACATCCACGTTGTCCAACCCGATGCCGGCCCGCACGATGATCTCCAGCGCATCGGCGGCGCCGATAACGTTCTTCGTGATCTTGGTGGCGCCGCGCACGACAGCGGCGTGGAAACCGGGGATGGTCTCGATGAGGGTGCTTTCATCCATGCCCGTCTTCAGGCTAACTTCAAAATCCCGTACCGCTTCCAGCTCGGCTAGAGCGTCTGCGTCCAGGGCGTCACAAATCAGTAATTTTTTCATTGCCAATTCTCCTTTATGATGGCTTGGGCGGCTCTGATCGAGTCGCCCCGTTTATGAGCATATCCCAGATCACCCAAGGTCATCTCGAGTGCGGTCAGAGCGGTTATTATATCAAATCCGCCGGTGAAGCCAAGATGCCCGATACGAAAAAATTTGCCTTTATGGGGGTCCTGGGCGCCGGCGATATGGACCTTGTACATCTCCTGCATGATCTTGACCAGCCGGTTCCCATCCAGCCCGGCCGGTGTTTTGACCGCGGTGAGGATGTTGCCAGGATTTTCGGACAGGAGCTCCAGCCCGAGAGCATGGATGCCTGCCCGCGTCGCCTCGGCCATAACCCTGTGATGGGAGAAAAGCCCTTCCAACCCGATGTTCTGCATGATCTCCAGGGC
Organism: Candidatus Aminicenantota bacterium; assembly: GCA_030620655.1. Classification (GTDB taxonomy): domain Bacteria; phylum Acidobacteriota; class Aminicenantia; order Aminicenantales; family Aminicenantaceae; genus JAUXEH01. The sequence continues at coordinate 5,715 of JAUXEH010000109.1, forward strand.
TTTGTGCAGCTGCCGGATTAGAGAGATGGCCGGCGTCCAGGCGGAGGTTTGTTTTTGCAGGCCTTTCCGGGCGGCCAGTGCATCAAAATAGAACCGGGGCAGACGCGAACTCTCCACATGCCGCCAGGCCTCGGGGCTGAATGCGATGAAGGCCAGGCCGGGCGGCGTCATGAATGATTTCTGGGAGCCGGAGATCAGCACGTCAACCCCCCAGGCGTCCATCGGGCAGGGCATGGCACCCAGGCCCGATATGCCGTCGACCACCAGCAGGGCGTCCGTCGACGCCGTCACCCGGGCGAAACCTTCGATGTCGTACACGGTGCCGGTCGAAGTCTCCGACAGGGTGCAGAAGACAGCCCGCGCATCCGGGTGCGCCGCCAGCTGTTCGGCCAGGTCCTCTTTGGCGATTTCGGCGCCCCAGGGAACCTTGATCTCCTGAACATCGACGGCATAGGCCCGGCAGATCTTTCCCCACCTGTCCCCGAACTTGCCAGCGTTCAAAACCAGGGCCTTGTCGCCCGGATCGAGTATGTTCACGACCGCCGCCTCCATGGCACCGGAGCCGGAGGAAGTCAGGGTGAGCACATCCAGTTCTGTCTGGAAGATATACTTCAAGCCCTCTGTGACCTCCCTGAAGATGGCGGAGAACTCGGGGCCGCGGTGATGGATAAGAGGGAGGGACGCGACTTGGCACACTTCGGGCGGAACGGGCGTGGGTCCCGGTGATAGGAGATAGGGTTTCTTGATCATCCGTTTTCAATGTGGACTGATTTTAGGTTAATATTATAATACGATTCCTGGTTTCAAGGAAGAGGGAAAGGGGGCTGCCGGTGCGATTGACAAAACAAGGGGGATGAGGGATGATAAATTCTGAGGTCGGAAATGAGCTTGTTCGGTTTGTTTTTTCTTCTCCTCATAGCCTCCATCTGTGGTGCCCTGGGTGCGCGGATCGCCGGCCGCAGGGGGATGGGCTGCCTGACCTCCATCGTGCTGGGCTTTATCGGGGCCCTGATAGGCACATTCATCGCCCGCCAGCTGGATCTCCCGCTTTTCCCATGGATCCGGTTCGGAGACAATCCCTTCCCGTTGCTGTGGGCCATTTTGGGGGCGGCCCTGTTCGTCGCGCTCCTGAATCTTCTCTCCCGGTCCGGCAAGTGACATGGCGGTGTGGTCCCTCATCGGAGTTTTTGTCCTCTCCCTGCTGATCCTGTCTTTCCTCTCCTTTGCATTGGTGAGCCTCAGAGAGAAGGAGCGCCGCGCGGCAGTTCGCGGCGGTCTGGTCTCCGTAGCACTCGGGCTCGGGCTGGCGGCCCTGTTCGCTGTCCCGCCGGGCATAAGAGATCCGGTCATGATCGCCCTCCTCGGCTGCATAACCCTGATCTCACTCTGGGTGGCGGCTTCCGCCCGCCCCCGTGGCCGGCTGATCGTACGTGATCCTCCGGAAAGAGTTGATGAGCGGGACATCATTTTCGCCCGCTTTGACCTCCAGGAGGGAACCCCGCGCTTTGCCGAATACTATGCCCGGCGACCGCAGTACCAAGAAATGGATGCCGAGATCCGCAAGCTGCCGGATATCCTGTCGTCTTCTCATCGGACCAAAGCGCCCGCCTTGTCCGCTTTGGCGGATGCGGAGTTCGAATGGCTGGAGCACCAGCTTGTGACCGTGGACGGGCCGGTCCGGCCCCGCAGGGAACCATGGAGCGCAAAGACAAATACTCGGCTGGTCAAAGAAACAGTGCGATACCTGGGCGCGGATCTGTGCGGCGTGTGTGAAATGGAGTCGGCCTTCATCTACTCCCACGTGGGGCGGGGACCCGAACTCTACGGCAAACAGATAGAGCTGGATCATTCCTTCGCCATAGTTTTTGCCGTGCAGATGGATTTTTCCATGATCGCCGCGGCACCCCAGGCGCCCGTGATCGTGGAGACGGCCAAGCAGTACCTGGCAGCCGCCCGCATCGCTGCCGTCACCGCCGGGATGATACGGCGCCTGGGCTTCCCGGCCCGCGCCCACATGGCCGGCAGCAACTATGCCGCCCTTGTCCCCCCACTGGCATGGAAAGCCGGCCTGGGTGAGATGGGACGGATCGGCTTCCTGCTCACCGAAAAGTATGGGCCGCGGGTGCGTCTGGGGCTGATCACTACGGATCTGCCGCTGGTCCCGGATCGACCCATAGTCTTTGGAGTCCAGGATTTCTGCGTCCGCTGCAGAAAATGCGCCCTGAACTGTCCCTCCCGCGCCATCCCGGAAGGGGAGAGGGCCTATGACAATGGGGTGCTGCGCTGGGTGATCGACCGTGAGGCCTGCTATCGGTACTGGCGAAAGGTAGGCACGGACTGTTCACGCTGCATTTTCGTCTGTCCCTACAGCAAGCCGGACACGTCGCTCCACAAGGCGGTACGGTGGGCCGCTACCCGCTCATCCGCTTCCCAATATCTGGCCGCAAAGGCCGATGACCTTTTCTACGGGCGGCGCCCCAGGCCGCACGTCCCTCCTTTCTCCGGATAGATTTTCCGTTTCCCCTGCAATTGTGATATGTTAGAGATCGGCACGGTTTTCACACAAAATCAGAGTTGAGGAGAGGAAAATGGGTACGAGTCGAAGAGATTTCATGAAGGGACTGGGCATGGGGATCTCCGGCCTGGGTGTTTTCGGATTGTCGGGGAAAAGGGCCGAAGCTGAGCTGAGAGGCAAGATCAAAAGCATGTCCGGAGTATTGCCTGAGTCCGCAGCCCGGGATGAGAGTTTCTGGTTCTATGTCCAACAGGCCTTCAGCATCGACCGGAGTGTCATAAACCTCAACAACGGGGGGGTCCATCCGGCTCCCAAGGTGGTCATCGATGCCGTGAAGCGTTACATGGATGCCTCCAACGGTGCCCCCGTGTTGAACTCATGGCGGTACCTGCGTCCCCGGAAGGAGCTGATCCGGAAGAAGCTCGCTGACACATTCGGCTGCTCACCGGATGAAATCGCCATAACCCGCAATGTGACCGAATCCATGCAGATCCCCCTGCTCGGGCTAGACCTGAAACCAGGGGATGAGGTGCTGACGACGACCCACGATTACCCCTCCATGAAAAACGCGCTCTC
>JAUXEH010000311.1 GCA_030620655.1 Candidatus Aminicenantota bacterium
AGGTCAGGATTCCCGGATCCGGAAGAGTACATGGAGCGCATGGAGGGGAATCGGGATTTCTTCGAGAAAGAGGCGTGGAAATCCAGCCACGGATAGGGAGTGTATTTGAGGCCGACCAGAGGATTGAGCTTGGTGGTGCTCTCTCCCTCGAACTTGTCCAGATGGTCGAGGCTCAGACCGGCCACCAGCTGCCAATCCTCCAGAAACGACCAATGGTCTTCCACTCCCACAGAAACGGTGAGCTGATCATATGCCCGCCACGGCTCTCCTGCGTCATCCCGGATGCGGACGTCATCGCCCTTGTAGTCGAAGCTCACCTTGAGCTGGTTGGCGGCGTTGAGGTACAGGTCGGCCAGGCCGAAGAAACCGTGGACCGCATTGTTGTGCGTGCTCTCGAAGCGGACCTCGCTCAGCTCGGGATCACCGTACATGACGAGGGTGTTGTTGTAGCGCGTGTAATAGGCCCGGAAGCGGGCCAGCGAGCGCTCGCCCACGGCGCTGTAGCCCCCGGCATTCAGGGTGTAGCGGTCCCAGTTTTTGAACCTCCAGTACCGGGCCTTTCCCCCCTCGAGAGCGGGCGGCATGCCGTACTCCGAAAGATAGGCCCCGACGTTGAAAAGGATCTCCGACCGGTTGGTGGGATTGACGTACAGCTTCCCGTTGAAATTGAATCTCTGGTAATCCGTGTTGGAGCGTCGGGTCTTTTCCCCTGAATCCTGGTCAGGGTAATTGTAACCGTCCGAGTCCTGGTAGAGCAGTCCTCCGGAAAAACCCAGGCTGCCGGCCTGATATCCGGTGTTGAGCCCCAGGCTGCGGGTGTTGAGCTGCCCGTAGGATCCCTTCAAGGTCAAGCGCGGCCGGTCGGTCGGCCTCTGGGTGATGATGTTGATGATCCCTCCCAGGGTGTTGGCCCCGTACAGCACCGAAGACGGCCCCTTGGTGATCTGGAGGCTGTCGATCCCGTCCGTCGTGAAGGTCTTCAGGTCGAAACTGCTGTAGTAGGGTTCGTACGAGGGGATGCCGTTGACCAGCATGGCGATCCGTTTGTCATCCACTCCCCTCAGCCTCAGCGTGTAGGTCGATTTATCGCCGAATGTGACACTGACCCCCGGAGCGTATCGTATGGCCTCTGACAGATCAATGGGCTTGAGCCGTTCGACCTGGGTCTCGCCGAGCACGGTCACGGTCGAGACGGGGCGCTCCTTGGGGACCTCGCTCACGACCAGGATCTCCTCCGTGATCACCGTTGGTTTGACCTCCTGCCGCGTCTTCTCCTGTTCTTTGTTCTGAGCTTTCCGGTCCTGGGCCGAGAGAGCCGCAGGCCCAAACACAAGGCTGGCCAGCACCATGGCAGCCAGGAAACTGTTCGGGGATCGTCGAATAAGCGGGTTCATGGTTTCTCCTTTTCAAGCACGGAAGGCAAGACCGTTTCCCGTCTTACCCTATCGGTCAAAGGGCCTGGCACGGGGCTGTAGCGCCTTTGACTCGGAGCAATGAAAACCTTAGCAGAAACCACACCTCAAGTCCAGTTGGTAATTCAGAGGTGCGTCGTAACCCTATTCTTTATGAATGATTCAGGTGTCTGAGTAAATTCTTTTCGACATTGGCGTCATGCAGCCGAAAGACATGGATTTCTTCGTCTATGGCCTCCTGGAATCGGGAGACCAGGTCGCTGCGGACGACCACCAGGACCGGCTGCCTCCTCTTCATCACCGTCTGGAAACACGGCCAGAAACCCCGGCCCGCGAGCTCCAGGGGACCCATCTCGTCGATCACCGTGAGGTCAGAGCCGTCGGTATCGAGGATAGCGGCCTGCGCCTTTCCCAGTCCCTCCGGACACATGCCGAAGGGCCCCACGCGCAGCCATCCCGGATTCGGACCTGTCCGGAGCAGGGGCCAGCGGTCTCCGCTTCTCAGGTCATGGGCGTCGTAGCCGATTCGGTCCGGCCCTTGGTAGGCCGCCAGGCTGAGGATACCGTTCACACGCAGGCCCTGCTTCCTTGAGTTTTGCAGGAAATGCCCTAAGAACGATGTCTTCCCAGCATGCACCGGTCCGGTCAGTACGTACATCCGGGCCGCTGCCGCCTTCTCCATTAAAAGTCCGTTGATTCTCGAAAACAATCTGGATATGATATACCTATTGATACCAGCATTTCGCTTATATGACAAGGAGTCTTGATATGGACGGACTGGCAATGAAGGCCAAACACACACTGCTTAAGGAATACGCGTATGCTCGGGGCGAGATCGACCGGGGCTATAACAACCGGACGCTCTATGTGAACCTGAGCGAAAACTCCGTTTCCGAGAAACCAGTCAGCGAGGAGATGAAGGAAAAGTTCATCGGCGGCAAGGGCTTCGGCCTGAGACTTCTCTGGGACGGCACGAGGCCCGACACCAAATGGGACGATCCGGAGAACGAGATCATCATCTCGCCCGGACCTGTGGCCGGTGTCATCCAGTATTCCGGATGCGGCAAGTCCCTGGTGGTCGCCATCTCTCCCATGACCGATCTTGTCATAGACAGCAACGTGGGCGGCTATTTCGGCCCCTACCTCAAGTTCTCCGGATTCGACGCCCTGGAGATCCAGGGGAAGGCCGAGAGGGATGTCATCCTAATCATAGACGGGACACAGGGGACGGTCCGGATCGAGGAGGCGCCGGACGAGGCCCTGGATGCCCACATCCTGGTGGAGCAGTTGACCGAGATGTACGCGGAAGACGAGGCCGGCAAGCGCAATGTCTCGGTCGTGTCTGCAGGCAGCGCCGCCGATTTTACCCGGATCGGGATGCTGAACTTCAGCTGGTACGATGTCAAGCGGAAGAAGGTCCGGGTCAAACAGGCCGGCCGCGGCGGAATCGGGACCGTGTTCCGCGACAAGAAGATCAAGGCGCTGGTGGCCAAGATCCCGGGGATCGGCCCCAACCTCAACAACGTGGCCGACCTCCCCGCCATCCAGGAACGGGGCCGGCGCTTCGCCCGGGAAATGAAAGAGCTCGACCACCTGCAGTCCCACATGAAAGAGGTCGGCACCGCCCACCTCATGGAGATCATGAACGATTACGACCTCCTGCCGGTGCATAACTTCAAATATGGGGCCAACGACGAGGCCTATAAGATCGACTCCCATCACCTGAAGGAGCGCTTCACTCAGAACATACCAGACGGCTGCTGGCTGGGCTGCATGATGTCCTGCTGCAAGATGGCCGAGGACTTCAAGCCCCGCACCGGGCCCTATGCCGGGCAGGTGGTGGACGTGGAAGGACCCGAGTATGAGACGGCTGCCGGTGTGGGCGCCAACTGCGGAATCTTCGATGTGGATGCCATCCTGGAAGTTAACTTCTACTGCGACACCTACGGGATCGACACCATCTTCTTCGGGACCGCCATGGCCTTCGCCATGGAGTGCTACGAGAACGGCATCATCAACGACAAGATCACGGGCGGGATCGAGCTGAAATTCGGCAATGCCGACGCCGTCCTGGAACTCATCCACCAGATGGCCCGGGGCGAAGGCTTCGGTGTCACCGTGGGTCAGGGTGTGCGCCAGATGAAACGGATCTTCGCGCTTGAGTATGACGCCAATGCCCAGCTGCTCCAGGACATCGGGATGGAGAACAAGGGGCTGGAGTATTCCCAGTACGTGTCCAAGGAATCCCTGGCTCAGCAGGGCGGCTTTGCCATGACCAACAAGGGCCCCCAGCACGACGAGGCCTGGCTGATCTTCATGGACATGGTCAACAAACAAATCCCCACTTTCGAGGACAAGGCGGAAGCCCTCCACTACTTCCCCATGTTCCGCACCTGGTTCGGCCTGATAGGCCTATGCAAGCTGCCCTGGAACGACGTGGAACCCGA
>JAUXEH010000463.1 GCA_030620655.1 Candidatus Aminicenantota bacterium
AATAATGAAGGGGACAGGTACATTTAGAGCTCTAAATGTACCTGTCCCCTTCATTATTGTCTGTCCCCTTTATTACCTGTCCCAATTAAAAAAATGACTAAGAAGAAGGTCCTCTCGGACTTCAAGAAAAAGTCACAGAAAGAGATAGAACGACAGATGAACGACACATTCAACCTGATCAAGCCCAAGTTCCATCCTCCTCTCGACCCGGGCTTCCGCCCGCCTGTCCTGGCCAACCGGAAATTCCAGGAGGAGGTCGCCGCATCCGGAGAAGGGGTGCCCCTGGTCATGGCCCTGGAACGCTCTGACGAGGCTGTCTCGCGGTTCGAGACCAGGGTGTATCACGAGATCCATCCGCGGGCACGGGCCAGCCTGGCCTATGCCGAACGTATCTTCAAGTTCCTGCTCTGGAGCCGGGGGGGCTGGCGCGCCTATATCGGCGGGCCGCGCAGCATCGGCGAGCACATCGCCGAATGCTATGCGCCCAAGGGCTCTCGCTCCTATGACTATCACCTGATGGGCGAATCCGTGTTTGGGAAGACCTTCGAGGTCGTGATCTGTAGGCCATCGGAAGTGCCTGAGGCGCGGGAGAAGGGCCACCGCATCGGCCGCCACACCGACGGCTGCCGCATCGGCTTTGACCTGGGGGCTTCGGACCGCAAGGTCTCGGCCGTCATCGACGGCCAGGCCGTGTGGAGCGAGGAGGTCATCTGGGAGCCCCAGGTCCAGACGGATCCCGAGTATCACTACCGGGAGATCATGACAGCGCTCCGGGCCGCGTCCCTCAAGCTCCCGCGCCTCGATGCCATAGGCGGGAGCGCGGCCGGCATCTATGTGGACAACACCGTGCGTGTGGCCTCGCTCTTCCGGAGGGTTCGCGACGCGGACTACCCCAGGGTGCGGGGGCTCTTCCTGCGCATCGCAGACGAGATCGGCGTGCCCTTCGAGGTGGCCAACGACGGGGACGTGACCGCCCTGGCCGGCTCCATGTCCCTGGAGGATAACGGGGTGCTCGGCATCGCCCTGGGCTCGAGCGAGGCCTGCGGGTATGTGGACCTGGAAGGCCACATCACGGGCTGGCTCAACGAGCTGGCCTTTGCCCCGGTTGATTACAGCCTCCAGGCCGTCGAAGACGAATGGTCGGGCGATTTCGGCTGCGGCGCCCAGTATTTCTCGCAGCAGGCCGTGTTCCGGCTGGCCCCCAAGGCCGGGATCTCTGTGCCGGAGGACCTCAGCCCGGCCGAGAGGCTGAAGTTCGTCCAGGACAAGCTCGAATCCGGGCACAAGGGTGCGCGCCGGATCTGGGAGAGCATCGGAGTGTACCTGGGGTATGCTGCGGCTCACTACGCGGATTTCTACGACATCAAGCACTTCCTGATCCTGGGGCGCTGCACCTCGGGCAGGGGAGGGGAGATCATCCTGGCCAAGGCCCGGGAGGTGATGGCATCCGAGTTCCCGGAGCTGGCCGAGAAGATCGCGCTGCAGCTCCCGGATGAAAAGAGCCGCCGCGTGGGTCAGTCCATCGCCGCCGCCAGCCTGCCCGAAACAAAGGGGACAGGTACATTTAGAGCTCTGAATGTACCTGTCCCCTTTACTGAAGGAGAAAATCCATGAAACTCACGCTGCCAACAGCCGATATTTACATCCC
>JAUXEH010000135.1 GCA_030620655.1 Candidatus Aminicenantota bacterium
CGAAGCGCCGCGAACAGAGCCTGACCAGCGTGCTGGAAGGCCACTGCGGTGTGGTGGGGGAAGCGCTGGCCGATCAGCACATGGCGGTAGAAGCGCCCCATCTCCTTCACGGCGAACACACCGATGCTGCCGAATGAGCGGGGCGCGATGTCCAGCACCCGGCCCTCGGCGATGTAGCTCTTGAGCTCGGTGTCCGCGGTGGACTGCAGCCGGAAGATCGTGACCTCGCCGGGCCGGATTTGGCCCTCCAGCGTGCCGCGGGTGACGTCCGGTTCCTTGTCCGGCTCCATGAGGCGGTGCATGATGAGCTGGTGCTTCATCTCCGGGACTAGGAGGCACGCGGAGGACGTGTTCCCGCAGTGGAAACCCATGAACAGGTCGTTGGGCTTGTATCCCTTGACCTTGTCCCCGGCCTCTTCGTACATGTCGTAGGGAACGGTGTTGTTGATGTCCAGGAGTGTTGCGGGCAGGAGCGTGGCGCAGGTGGCCATGTATTCGCTCAGCGCCCCGTAGATGTCCACCTCGCAGGCCACGGGCATGCCCCGGGTGGCGAGGCGCGAGTTGACATAGCAGGGCACGAACCCGAAATACTCCTCAAAGGCCGGCCAGCACTTGTTGGCGAACACACCGAACTGCGAGGCGCCTAAGTGATCCTCCATGAACTTGAGGAGGGCCACCTCATACCGCGCCAGCTTTTTCAGGAGGTCGGGATACTGGTTTCCGGCCCCCAGTTCCCGGGCCATGTCCGCGGCCACGGCCTCGACCTCCGGGCCCTCTCCCGCCTTTTGGAACAGGTCGTAGAGATCCAGTTCGCTGTTCTCCATGACCTCCACCCCCAGGTCGAAGAGCGGCCGGATGGGCGCGTTGCAGGCGTAGAAGTCCTGGGGCCTCGGCCCGAAGGCGAAGATCTTGAGCGATCGGATCCCGTTGACCACCCGGGCCGCCGGGACAAAGTCCGCGATCCTGTCCGCCACTTCCTCAGCCGTGCCCACGGGATACTCCGGGATATGCGGACGCAGCCTTCTCAGCTCCACGTTGTAGGACGTGTTGAGCAGCCCGCAGTAGGCGTCGCCCCGGCCCTGGATGAGGTCCTGCATGGATTCCTCGGCCGCGGCCGCCAGCATCACCGGACCTCCGAACCGCTGGGCCAGGATCGTGGTCGGCCCCTCGGGCCCGAAGTTGCCCAGGAAGATGACCAGGGCGTCGATCGAAAGTTCCTCGATCTCCTTCAGGGCCTGGAGCACGTCCTTTTCGTTCTCCACGACCGTCGGGACCGTGGAGATCGGGATGTTCTTGGATGCACAGGCTTCGATCACCCTGTCCCTGCGGGCCAGGGACAGCTCCACCGGGAAACAGTCGCGGCTCACGGCCACGATGCCCAGCTTGATCTCCGGGATGTTGGTCATTTTTGTTCTCCTGTTTTCTGGCCGTAATAGGCCTGCGGGCCGTGTTTGCGCTGGTAGTGCTTACGCAGCAGATACTCGGGGAAGGGCGGCACTTCGGGAGCCAGGCTCAGCGTACCCCACGCCATCTTGGCGGTCTTCTCCAGGGCCAGGCTGTTGATCACGGCCCTTTCCGGCGATGACCCCCATGCGAACGCACCGTGAGCGGCCACCAGTACGGCCGGCATCTCCTGAGGATCGATCCGTTCGAACCGCTCCACGATCACCTTCCCGGTGTTGCCCTCGTAGTCGGCCTCCACCTCTTCCTGCGTGATCATACGCGTCAGGGGAACCTCGCCGTTGAAGTGGTCGGCATGTGTGGTCCCCAGGCATGGGATTGCCAGGCGGGCCTGGGCGAACATGCCGGCGTAGTCGCTGTGGGTGTGGGCCACGCCGGCGATCCGATCGAAGGCGCGGTAGAGCTCGAGATGGGTGGGCGTGTCCGAAGAAGGGTTGAGGTCTCCCTCCACGCGATTACCCGCCAGGTCGACCAGGACCAGGTTCTCGGGCGCAAGGTCCTTATAGTCGACTCCGCTGGGTTTGATGGCCACGATCCCGCTTTCCTTGTCCAGGCCGCTGACATTGCCCCAGGTCAGGGTCACGAGCCCCAGGTCGACCAGGTCGATGTTGGCCTGATAGACCAGTTTCCTCAGCTCTTCGAGTCTCATGTGTCCTTCCTCTGCCGCTCCCGGATGGCGATCAGGTCCTTCATGATGTTGGCCATGGACCCCGACCACTCTTCCGTGCCGAAGGCGTCGTGCAGCTGTAGGTACAGCCGGTACATCTCAGCGTACACGGCATGGTTCTGCATGTCCGGTTCGAACACCTCCCGGATCCCGGTCATGGCGGCCTGGGCCTCTTCCACGGAGGCGTAGCCGCTCGTTTTCGGGCCGGCGGCCACCGCCCCGAAGATGGCGGCCCCCAATGCGGGTGTCTGGTCGCTGTGCGAGACCTTCATGGGCCGTCCCAGGATGTCGGCGTAGATCTGCATGAGGAAGGGATTCTTGCTGGCCAGCCCGCCGCAGTTGACGATCTCCCTGACCTCGGTGCCGTACTCCTCGATGCGGTTCACGATGGTGAGCGCGCCGAAGGCCGTGGCCTCGATGAGCGCACGGTAGATCTCGTGGGCCTCGGTGTGGAGCGTCTGCCCCAGGAGCAGGCCGCTAAGGCGTACGTCTACCAGGATGGTGCGGTTGCCGTTGTTCCAGTCCAGGGCCAGGAGCCCGTGCTCGCCCGGTTTCTGCCGGGCGGCCTCGACCTCCAGGTTTTTGAACTTCTCGTCCGTGGTGGTCCCGTACTTTTCCGGGACCAGGTGGTTCACGAACCACAAAAAGATGTCGCCCACCGCCGACTGCCCCGCCTCGATACCGAAGTATTCGGGCAGGACCGATCCGTCCACGATCCCGCACACGCCCGGGATGTCGGCCAGCCCCGCCTGCCGGGGCGAGACCATGATGTCGCAGGTAGAGGTGCCCAGGATCTTGACCAGGGTCCCCTGTTTGATCCCGGCGCCCACACCGCCCATGTGGGCGTCGAAGGCCCCCACGGCCACGGCGATCCCGGGGCTGAGGCCCAGCTTCCCGGCCCACTCCTGGGAGAGCGGCCCGGCCAGCCGGTCCGAGGGCACGGCCTCGTCATAGAGGCGGTCCCGCAGGCCGGCCAGCTCCGGGTCGAGCGCGGCCAGGAACTCCTGGTCCGGGAGCCCGTCCCACTGGGCGCTGTACATGGCTTTGTGCCCGGCGGCGCACACGGAGCGCTTGATCCGGTCCGGCCGCGTCTCCCCGGTCAGCACCGCTGGCAGGTAATCGCAGATCTCGACAAAGCTGTGGGCCGCCTCGAAGACCTCGGGGGCCACGCGCTTGCCGTGGAGGATCTTGCTCCAGAACCACTCCGACGAGTAGGTGCCGCCGATCTTGGCCAGGTACTCGGGACGCATCTCCTGCGCCAGGGCCGTGATCTCGGCCGCCTCGGCGTGGCTGGAGTGGTCCTTCCACAGCCAGACCATGGCATCGAGGTTGCCCTCGAACTCAGGCAGCAGGGCCAGCGGCGTGCCCTCCCGGTCGACGGGCATGGGGCTTGAGCCCGTGGTGTCGATGCCGATGCCGACCACGGATTCCGGGCGGAACCCGGGATCCGCTTTCCCGGCCAAAGCCAGCGCCTCCCGGGCGGCCTCGACGGTCCCTGTCAAGTAATCGGCCGGATTCTGGCGGGCCACGTTGGGGTCCCTGGGATCGAGCCAGATGCCCTCCCGGCCCGAGGGATAATCGGACACGTGGCTGGCCAGCTCCCGACCGTCAGCCAGGTCGACGATCAGGGAGCGGCAGGAATTGGTCCCGAAATCCAATCCGATGGCATATCTTTTCATGTTTTTATTTTCCGAGCGCCAGGGGCGAGAAGTAGATCATGACCATGGCGATGATCACGAGCACCACGAGCGATAGCGTCACGTCTCGAGTGGTCCAGCTGGCCCAAGAGGCCTTCTTGTCCTCGCTGAACGTCGTGGCGTATGTGACCCCGCGGATCTTCTCATCCGAAGGGGCCGCCGAGAACATGCTGACCACCACCATGAGGGCGATGCTGATCAGGAACAGGTACACGCTGAAGTACAGGAAATTGACGTCGGCGAAGGTGTAGAGCCATCCGCTCAGGTGTTCTTTGCTGAGCTCGGCTATGAGGCGCAGCATGCCGATGATGAACCCGCCGAAGAGCGCTGCATTGGCGCCGCGGGCGTTGATCCGCTTCCAGAAGACTCCCAGCAGAAAGACGGCCGTGATGGGCGGTGCCAGGTAGGACTGCACACTCTGAAGGTAGTGGTAGAGCTGGCCTGAGATGAATTTCATCAGCGGGATCCAGAGTAAGCCGGTAACCACCACCACTCCGGTCGCGATCCGTCCCACACGGACCAGCTTTTTCTCGGGCGCGTCGGGCCGGATCTTCTTGTAGATGTCCATGGTGAAGAGGGTGGAGCAGGAGTTGAAGACCGCGGCCAGCGAGCTCATCAGGGCCGCCAGCAGCCCGCCCACCACCAGCCCGCGCAGCCCGGTGGGCAGCAGCGTCTTGACCAGCGTGGGGAAGGCCTGGTCCGCAGTGCCCAAGTTGAGCTGCCCGGTCTTGACCAGGGCATAGGCCGTGATCCCGGGGATAAAGAATATCCAGAAGGGCAGCAGCTTGAGGAGGGCGGCGAAGATGGTGCCGCGCCGGGCTTCCTGCTCGCTGCGCGCGGCCAGTACGCGCTGCACTATGCACTGGTCCGTGCACCAGTACCAGATGCCCACGATGGGCGCGCTCAGCAGCAGGCCCAGCCACGGGAAATCCGGATCACTCAGGGGCGGGAACAGGTTGAAATGATCCGCGCCCGCCACCGCCACCAGGTTTTCCCACCCGCCGATGGCCTTGAGCCCCATGAACAGGACGGTCACCGAGCCCAGGATCAGGACGAAGGCCTGGAGCGCCTCGGTGTAGACCACGGCCCGCAGCCCACCCAGCACGGTGTAGAGCCCTGTCAGGATCACGGTGATGAGCGCCCCGGTCCAGAAGTCGATCCCCATCAGGGTCTGGAACACGACCGCGCCTGCGTACACCGTGACCGACACCTTGGTCAGCACGTAGGCCACCAGCGAGATGATGGACAGGAACCAGCGGGAGGTGGGGGAGTAGCGCCGCTCCAGGAACTCGGGCATGGTGAAGACCTTGGTGCGCATGTAGAAGGGCACGAATACCCAGCCCAGCAGCAGGATGCACCAGGCGTGCAGCTCGTAGTGGCCCATGGCCACCCCGCTCTTGGCGGCGGTCCCGGCCAGTCCCACGATGTGCTCGGACCCGATGTTGGAGGCAAAAATCGAGGCCCCGATCACGAACCAACCCACATGGCGCCCGGCCAGGAAATAATCCGTGGAGGATTCCTGTTTCTTGCGGATTACCCACCAGGCTATGCCCAGGATCACGACGAAATAGAGCGCCAGCACGAACCAATCCAGCGTTTGCAGTCCATCCATGTTATCTATCCCTTCACCCTCATCTCACAAGTCGGCCTATATTTATCGCAACCACGCCCCCCTGTCAATCGGTTTGGGGACAGACCATGAAATGTTGTTGATATTCAATGAATTATACTGATAAATCGCCTTAAATACGGTCTTAGAGCCCTACTTTTGTGCCTTAAACCAGCTTCTAAGGTGAGGGAACCTGTCGAGAGCAGAGCCTTAGATCATTTCTTCTTCCACTTGGGCAGAGTCCGGCCCGGTGTCCAGGGCGCACCCGCCGCCTCCATCTCCTTCTCCAGCTTGGGCAGGTCGACCTCGATCAGCTGCCTGAGTCGGGGAAGCAGCGCCTCGAACCCATCTGCTGCGATGGCATAGCCGCGCCGGTTGGTCTCAGTTACCGGACTGGTGGAGCGAAGCTGCATGTCAAGCCGGCGCATGAGCGAGGGTGAACTTGGCTCGGACCTGCCGGCCCGTGTGTAATCGCCGTAGAGCTCCTTCTGGAGGTCCGCCAATCGCAGCTCCAGTTCGCGAGCTTTTTTGAGGAGACTCGGACCCGCATCCGCTGTATCGAGAAGGGCTTTCTTTATGAACTGCAGGCGACGGGACATCTCTCCGGCGGCGGCTCCTGCTCCGGCCATGACGCGCTGAAGCTCGCCCACCTTTTTCTGATATGCAAGCAGTGCTGCACGGTCTTTTTCCTCCAGCTTGTTCAACCCCAGGGACCTCACCTTAAAGGCCTGCGGCTCACCCAGAGCCACCACCTTGCCGTTTACGATCTTGGACAGCTCGACCGTGAAATCGCCCGACGCCGCCATGGGCCCTCGGGGCGGACCGGCCCAGGGCGGAAGCTGCGGCTTCTGCAGGCGTGTGGGGCGGAGGTCCGGATAGCAGAGGTCCCAGGCGACCCGGTGGATCCCCTGTGCGGCCGGGCCGGTCAGGCGCCGGACAACCTGTCCGGATGCGTCTTTCACCGTGAGCACGAGGGCCGGTTTTTCCTCGCGGCCCTCCTTCTCCAGAGCCTCCCAACCCGGAAAGGGTATGGGTTGGCCTTCCTTCTCCAGGGCCTTTTCCTTTTTCTGCCGCCCGGCCTGGGCGGTCACCAGGGATTCCTTGAGAAAGTATGTGAAGACCGCGCCGAAGGGGGGATTGGGGGCCAGGAATATGCCGTCTCCCAGGAAGGCCTTGTCCCGCAGGTTGAAGGGGTGCTTCTCGATGTATCTGAGGGCGTCCTTGACAGGAAACAGCAGGGCTTCCCGGGCCAGGGCTTCCGGCGTGACATGGCGGAGCGGGGTGTAATCGTCCAGGACAAAAAATCCCCTGCCGAACGACGCCCCCACCAGGTCCGACTCCCTCTCCTGGATCTCGAGGTCACGGAAGGCGATGGTGGGCACACCGCCGCTTAGTTTCACCCAATGATTTCCCTGGTCGAGAGTGAAATAGATCCCGAACTCGGTGCCGATAAACAGCAGGTCCGGCTTCACATGGTCCTGGGTGATGGCCCAGACAATGGTCTGCTCGGGCAGGTCCCCGGTCATGGAGGCCCAGGTGCGGCCCCGGTCCGCGCTCTTTAGCAGGTAGGGCCTCAGGTCTCCGGTCTTGTGGTTGTCGAGCGCGGCATAGACCGTGTCGGGATCATGCTTTGAAGCCTGGATATCGTTCACGAAATACCGGCCCGGCACTCCCGGGATCCTCTCGATCCGCCGCCAGTTCTCCCCTCCGTCCTCGGTCACCTGGATCAGGCCGTCGTCGCTCCCGGCATAGATCAACCCCTCGGCCAGCGGGGACTCGGACAGCGAGGTGATGGTGCTGTACCTGGACATGGCTCCATGGTCCCAGAGGGCATTCACACTCCAGGTCTTGCCCATGATGGGCTGTTCCAGCCGGAAGATGTTCCGGGTCAGGTCCGGGCTTATGCGAGTCCAGGAATCCCCCCGGTCGTCGCTGCGGTACACGTGCTGGGCCGCGAAGTACAGCCGCGTGTGGGAGTGGGGGCTTATGATCACGGGAGCGTCCCAGTTGAACCTCTGCGGGCCTTCTCCCGGCTCGGGCTGGGGCTTGATATCGACCAGCTCCCC
>JAUXEH010000098.1 GCA_030620655.1 Candidatus Aminicenantota bacterium
CCGCCTCGGCAGGTGGTTCCGCTCCTCCGCTCCTCCCCAAACTCCCCGGCGGATCCTGTTCATGGAGAGCTCGGAGGTGGGGGGCAGGGTCCTGGCCTACCCGCTCTTCCGCAGGACCCGGGAACTTTTCCCCGAGGCCGAGCTGTATTTTCTCACCTTCCGGGAGAACCGGCATGCCATCGACATCCTGGGCGTCGTCCCGGAGGAAAACGTCCTCACCCTCGACGGAGAGCGCCCCTTCCGGTTCGTGAGTTCGACCTGGGGCGTGCTGCGCACCCTGAGGAAAAATAGGATGGATGTCGTCCTCGACATGGAGCTCTTTGCCCGGTTCACGGCCGCCCTGAGCTGGCTGAGCGGAGCCGGTGCCCGGATCGGATACCACCGGTTTCACAACGAGGGGCTGTACCGCGGGGACCTGCTCACCCACCGGGTGCAGTACAACCCCCACATCCACACGGCGTACAACCTCCTCAACCTGATCCATGCGTTCACCTCTCCCCCGGAAGAGCTGCCTCACACGAAGCTTCCCCTCCCCCTGGAAGAGCTGCCTATCCCGGCCTACCCAGCGCCCGAGGAAGAACAGAACGCAGTGAGGGCGAAGATCGCGGCCCTGGCCCCGGGCGACCCGGCCGATAAGCGCATCATCCTGCTCAATCCCAATGCCAGCGACCTTATCCCGCTGCGCCGCTGGCCCGATGACAACTACGTCGCCCTGGCTGGGCGCCTGCTCGAATCCGACGACCGCCTGGTCCTGATCACCGGAACCGAAGCGGAACGCGATCAGGCCGAACGCATAAAAGAGGCCGTGGGCTCGTCCCGCTGCCTCAACTTCGCGGGACAAACGACCTTCACGGAGCTCCTGGCGCTGTATTCCATCTCCGATGTGCTGGTCACCAACGACAGCGGCCCGGTCCATTTCTCATCCCTGACCGGGACGCGGACACTCGCCCTTTTCGGGCCGGAAACCCCGGACCTGTACGGCCCCCTGGGACAAAACTGCCGGGTCGCGTATGCCCGCTACGCCTGCAGCCCCTGTGTCTCCGCCTTCAATCACCGGAGATCACCCTGTACGGACAACCGCTGCCTCCAGGCCCTGACCGTAGACCGGGTGCTCGCGGACGTCGAGGCCCTGCTGCTGCCGGACCCGCCTGCAGCACGTTGACAAATCCGGGACAATACACTAGGCTTTACACAAAATTGATGAACCACGATTCGAGCCCCCCGGATACCAGAAAGGCGACCATCGGCTATGTGGCCCTCCAGGTCATGACGCTGATCCGGATCCCCATGGCGGTGGCCTTCGGGCTGATCCTGGTTTACGCCGCCGAGGGCGGCCTTAGGCTCTTCGCCTGCCTGGCCCTCCTGATCCTGATCGAAGCCTCTGATCTCCTGGACGGAGTGTTCGCCCGCAAGTACGACCTGGTGTCGGAGTATGGGGCCATGCTCGACCCCTACGCCGACAGCATCACGCGCCTGATCGTGTACTGGTCCATGGCCGCTAACGGCCTGGTGCTGTTCCTGGTTCCCCTGGCAATGGCCCTGCGGGACGTCACCGTGGCCTACGCCCGGATCTCCCTGGCCAAGAAGAACCGCACCGTGTCCGCGAAGAGGAGCGGCAAGATCAAGGCCATGTTCCAGGCCATAGGGGCGTTCCTGGCACTGCTGGGCCCCTATTACTGGGACACGGTCGGGAGCTGGAGCTTCCATGCCCTCTCCTGGGTTCTGATCACCGTGACCCTGCTCTCGGCCGTGGAATATGTGCGGGCGGCCCTCCTGGCTCTCGCAGGCAAAGACTAACCCTTTGGAGTGCGAACCATGCCCCCTTCCTTCGACCGTACCTTCCGGAATAAAAAACTCGTGTTTCTCGACCTGGACGGGACCGTTTACATGGGGGACACGCTCATCCCCGGAGCACAAGACTTCTTGCACTATCTCAGGGAACACGGTATCCGCGCCTATTTCCTGTCCAATAATTCTTCACGCTCCAAGCGGGAATACGCCGCCAAGCTGACCGGCCTCGGCATCCCGGCCTCGGAGGACGATGTCCTGCTCTCGACGGACGGGGTCATTGCCTGGCTGCAGGCTCGGGGCGTGGCCGACATCTATGCCGTCGGCACGCGTTCCATGCTCGAGATGATGGAACAGGCCGGCCTGCGTGTGGATGCCGCAGATCCCGCCTTTGTGGTGCTGGGATTCGACAGGGAGCTCACCTACGCCAAGCTCCAGAAGGCCGCCCTTTACCTCCAGCGGGGGGTCGAGCTGCTCGCCACCCATCCCGACCTGGTCTGCCCCACGCCGGACGGGCCCATTCCGGATGTCGGCGCCATGCTGGCCCTCTTCGAGAAGGCCACGGGCAAGACCGCCAAGCTCATATTCGGAAAACCCAACGTGGAGATGGTGAGCCACATCCTGGGCCGGCACGGGGCCTCGCCGGCGGAGGCGGTCATGATCGGGGACCGTCTCTACACAGACATGGAACTGGCGCGCCGACTGGGCTGCGATTCCATCCTGGTGTTGAGCGGAGAGGCGAAGGCGGAAGACCTGAAGGACCTGTCCTGGGAGCCTTCCCTCGTGGCAGAGAACCTGGGCGCGATCCTGATCCGGTGACTCACCCTCCCAGGGCAGAGCGGGCCGCGGCCAGCGTCTCGGGATCTCCCACGGGCTGGATCACCGGCCGCGTGTCCCATCCGCGGGATTCCCGCTTCAGAAGCCCCGAAAGCACGCTGCCCGAACCAAGCTCCACTGCGGCGTCGACACCCTCCTGCCGGAGTATCTCCATGGTGCGGTACCAGAGCACGGTGCGGCTCACCTGGCGTTTCAGGCCGTCACGGGCCGCGGCTCCGATCCGGATGATGGCGGCGTCTACGTTGGTGATGATGGGGAATCGCGGGTCCCGGAACTCCACATGGTTCAGATCATACGCCAGTTTTTCTTCGGCGCTCTTCATCAGCTCGCAGTGGAAGGGAGCGCTGACGGGCAGGATGACGGCCCGGGGCGAATCGATGAGCAGCAACGCCTCCTCCACCGCCTCCTTGTGTCCCGCTATGACGATCTGCTGCCGGCTGTTCCAGTTGGCGATCTCCACCACGCCGGACTTGACGTCGTGCAGGCTCTCTTCCACTTCCGCGAGCTCTTTCCCCAGGACCGCGGCCATGGCGCCCTCGCCCACCGGGACCGCCTGCTGCATGTACTGTCCCCGCTTGTGAACCAGGAGCACGGCATCCTCGAAGCGAAGCGCCCCCGCCGCCACGAGGGCCGAATACTCGCCCAGGCTGTGGCCCGCGGCCAGACAAGGCTCCATCCCGAAAAGCTCGAACGCAATGGTACTGACAACCAGCAGTGCGGGCTGTGTGTTTTGGGTGAGCTTGAGCTCCTCCTCGGGGCCTTCGAAACACATTCTCGAGATCGCATAACCCAGAATCTCGTCGGCCCGGGCAAACGTCTCCCGGGCCAGAGAGGATTCCTCATGGAATGCCAGGCCCATCCCGACTTTCTGAGAGGCCTGGCCCGGGAACAAACAGGCTAGTTTCGCCATCCGTCTAAGGTCCTTTCCGTTGGATTTTTTCGAAATAGTGCGGATAGTTCTCGGCAAACACCTGGATGTCCGCCTCCTTCCTGAGGTTTCGCACCCATTCCGCGCTCAGGAGGCGTGTTTCCTCGGATTTGACCTCGGCTTCGAGCATGTCCAGGATCTCCACCATGGGCTGGGGCTCCTGGCCCTTGTTCCTCTGTTCGGGGACATAGGTCTGCTCGTAATACTCCTCGATCTCCCTCAGCGTCACCGATACGGTCAGCTGGAAGCGCTGGGCCAGTATCAGGCGCGAGGCGATCATTTCCCCCAGGTACACATAGAGCTCCTCACGCGTCAGGTCGAACTCCGCCATTTTCTGCTGGAACAGTTCTATGCCCAGGGAATCGGACAGCTGCTGATAGAGGCGCTCCAGCTCGATAACAGGCACGTTGATGTCGGCGTTGGTGATCAGGATGATCAGCTTCTGCTCGATCAGTCCTTCGAGTACGTCGCGGGAAGACAATTCCGACCTGTCTTCCCGATCGGACCGTTTGATCCCGAACTCATGAACGATCCTGAAATCGGTCAGTGTGATCACTTCCTCGTTGACAACAGCCACGATCCCGTCCACCGCCACTTCCTGGGACCCGACGGATATCATAAGGAGGTGGATAGCAAAGACACAACCCCACACTCGCGTAAGCTTCTCGGATCTTCTCGCAGGTAGTTTCCACATTTTAGAACATATTCCCGATGGTGATGAAGACCAGGGTCTTGCTTTCCCCCGGAGGAGCCGTGAGATTCCATCCAATTTCGAAGCGGACAGGGCCGATCGGGGTCCGGTAACGCAGGCCCAGGCCCACTGCATGCTCCAGATCGTTCAGAGAGAACTGGGATCGCTCGGCCCAGACATTGCCCGCATCATAGAACAGCACGGCACCCAGGTTCTCGAGGCTGGGGTAGATCGGGAAGACCAGCTCGAAGTTCAGCAGGAAGAGCGCCTTGCCGCCGCGCGGGTTCCCGAAGACCGGGTCCTGGGGCCCCAGCTCGTCATACCGGGTCCCGCGGAAGGAGTTGCTGCCACCGGCGAAGAACCGCTCCGGGATGGGCATAAGCCCGCTGCCCAGGCCGAGGCGGGTGGTGAAGCCGAGCTGGATCCGGTTGGTGACGGGAAAAAACTGCTGGTACTTGCTGAAGAGCTTAAGAAAATCAGACTCCGTGTTGAAGAGGGGATACGCCCATTCCAGGGCGGTGGAGAAAAAATATCCCTGCGACGGATTAAAGGGATCATCCCTGCGGTCGCGCAGGACACTCCCGCCGATCGAGGTGGTGGAGTAGGGCAGAAACTGACGGTCGATCTCGTCTTCCTCGATCTCCAGCTCGAGGATCGTCGTACGGGCGAACTTCAGGGTCGGCACCAGGGTCCAGAACTCCTGCCCCCTGAAGGTCCGGATCCCGGAGAGGCTGACTCCGACCCTTTCGTATCTGAAGCTCGTGCGCTGCTCCTGCTCCCACCAGGCGTTGAGGAAGGTGTTGATCGGGATCCCGAAGAAATAGGGCTGCTGCCAGGTGGTCACGACCCGCCGCTCCTGGATGCTCAGCTGCCCCACCAGGCTGAGTGTGGCGGCTGTCCCGAACAGGTTCTGGCGTATGATCTCCCCGGTGCCCCGGAGCCGCACATCATAGTTCCAGACATCGGCGGAATTGGGCGCACCGGCGGTCTCCAAACCCAATCCTGCTGATACATGATGCCTGTCTCCCTCGCTGACCTGGATGAACAGGTTCATGGTATCGGGCGACAGCTGGATCTCCTCGATCCTGACCTCAGAAAAAACACCCAGGCCTTCGAGCCTGCGCTTGGTCTCCCGGATGGCGTCATAGCGGGCCAGTTCCCCTTCCTGCACCTGCAGCTCCCGTGTGATCACTCCCAACCTGGTGATATCCTGGCCGGAGATGACGATCTCCTGGATGATGACCCGCTCCCCCTCCTGGAACTGGAAGTTCACGGCATAGCGGTTCTCCTCCACCATCTCGATGCCTGCCACGATGTCCGTTCCGCGAACCCCCTGGTTGCGGTAATAGATCCGCAGCTTTTCGATATCCTGCTGCACGGTGGGCTGGTAGTAGGGCCCATCCTGCGTGCTGCTGATGCGGGACATGAGGTCGGCGGGCGGGAACAGGGTGGCGCCTGCGAACGTGATCTGCGCCACCGTCTCCTGGCGGCCTTCGGTGACAAAATAGATCGGCTTGACCTTTTTTTCCCCCTGCCACTCGAACTGAAGCTGCACATCGGTCTCCGGAAAACCCCGGGTCTTGTAGAGGAATTCCATCTCCGCCGGCAGCTGGAACAGGCGGGCCCCGTCGATCCCGCTCAGGAGCGGGATCTTCGCCCCGAGGAGGAGCTCCTCCTTGAGCTGATCCTCGGTGAAGTGGTTCAGACCCCGGAATTCGATGTCCAGGATGCCCACCTTCCGGCCGGGGGCCACCCTGTGGATGACGTGGATCTCGTTCTCCCGCCTCTCGAGGGAGGAGGCCACCGTGGCGAACAGGTAGCCCTTCGTCCTCAAGTAGCCGATGATCTTGGCCTCGCCCTCATCCAGTCCCCATTCCTCGAAGATCTCGGCTTCCCAGATGGGTTTGATCAGGTTGACCGGGACCTTGGCGCCGTCTATGTGGACCACGATCCTCTCGTTGGGGATGACCTCCAGCGTCAGGGAGACGGCGCCCGCCTCCGCATCAAAATCCTGCTCCATCACCCTGACTTCCGCCCGGCGGTAGTCTTCCGCTAGATAGAGCCCTTCCAGGCGCTCCACATCCTGGCGCAGGTCCGAGGGGACATACTGCCGGCCCTTCCGGGTCTTCATGACGCGGATGAGCCGTTCCCGGGGGAACAGAACGGTCCCGGAAAAAATGATCCTGTCCACCGAGTACGTCTTGGCGGATCGGATGAAGAAAAAGGCATCGACCTGGGTGGTGCCCGGGACCTTTTCCGCATAGGCCTGGATGTCCGCCTCGAAGATCCCCTCCTCGTCCAGGGCGCGGCGCAGCTCCCCGGCAGCGCGCTGCAGCCGCTCCTCCGAGAAAGGCTCCCCGCCCCGCACGCTGTAGATCTTGTTCACCAGCCGCCTGCGCGGGATCGATTCCAGGCCGGTGATGTTGACTTTGCGGGAAAAAGGCCGGCTGGTCAGCCGGAAGGTGAGCCGGACACGTTCGCCGCCCTCCTTGATCACCCGGACGTCCGAGAACAGACCGGTCTTATAGATCTGTTTGATGCTGTAGTTGATCTTCTTGAGCGAGAATAACTCGCCCGGCTGGACCGGGATCAGTTTCTCGATGTTTTCGCCCCCGGGCTGACCGTCGATCAGCACGGACACCGACTCGACCAAGACATCGCTTAGGTCACTCTCCGGCCTCGCCGTCAGGGCACAGACCAATATCAGGATCAAGAGCAGGCCGGTTTTGGAAATGTTCATTTAACGAAATCGCTTGTGTATCTTGACATCCACGCTCAACCGTCCGTTTTCGTCCCGGATCCCGACGATCGAGAGGTCCCGGGAGATCTCGAACTCCATGCGCACGATGTCCTTGCGCTCCGTGGACAGGTTGGTGGCATATTGGATGAAGAAGTTGCGGGACAGCCTCTTTCCCACGGTGAGGCGCGCCGCGACCTCGGAGGAGGAGCCCAGGATATAGGGCTCCAGCCGGAACTGATCGACGCTGAACAGCCTCTCCGCGCTCCTCTTCGCCTCTTCGGACAGGGTGAAGGTCAGGAGGGAAGCCGTGCCCTGACTCCTGGATTGATCGTAGTGGTAGGTGCGCTGAAACGATTCGCCCAGGGAGATCAGGGTCAGAACGTCTTCCGGCGGCAGGGGGGGAGAGGAGGTGAGCTCGAGGTCGAGGCCGCTCATGTCGCGGTCGGCCAGCCCCTCCGCCTTGATGGTCACACGGTAGTCCTTGATGAAGGTCTCCACCTGGAAGCTGAAGTAGGGCTCGATGAGGGCCGGGTTGAAAAAGCTGATGCGGCCGTGTATCACCTCGAAGCTGCGGTCCTGAAACTCGATGCTGCCGTCGATGACCTCGATGTCGCCGAACAGGACCGGGTTGAAGATGTTGCCGGAGATGGTCAAATCGAAGCGGGTCCGCAGCCGGCCTAGGGTGTTGTCCATCCAGGCATCGTCTGTGGCCCGCAGCCGGATGTTCAACGTCAGGTCATTGAAGAAATCATCCTGCGGCCGCGCCTGCTCGTAGGCGGAGGTGGCAAAGGCGAATTTTTCCGTGACCTCCCGCTTCCAGTTCACGCGTTCCGCCAGGAAATCTCCCTCCAGGACGAAGCGGTCGGCATCCTTCAGCAGCCGTATGCTCCCATCTATGCGGGCGGCCGTCCTCTCCATGAGCGACAGGACCATGTCCCTGGCTTCGGCGGTGACATCGATCCTCTCGAGGCCGCCCTTGCCCAGGGACAGGGATCCCGATCCGTTCACCTCTCCGCCCCCGAAGGTCCCCTGCAGGCTCCGGATGGAAAGTTCCCCGTTGCGCACGAAGACCAGCCCGGAGAAATCCCGGAAGGCGTGGGCGAAGCGGGGGAAAGGAAGCACGGTACCCTGGATGTCGATCCATCCACTGATCTCGGGAGAGAGCCGCGGCCCCCGGAGCCCCAGCTGATAATCGATCCTGGCCTTGGCTCCCGGCCAGGGCAGGAGAAGGCCCATGTTGGTGAACGATCCCTTGATGTCACCGGTCAGGGTGTCCTCGTTCAGGCCGACGCCCAGCTCCACGGTGTAGGCGTTGTCTCCCGGGAAAAACCCGCCCTTCAGGTCCAGCCGTAAGACGTCATCTCCGTAGTCCAGCGTGAAGTCCGCCTGTGTCCGTGTGGGTTGGAACGGGGAAAGCTGCAGGTTGTCCGCGGTCAGGGTCCCCGAGATGACGTCCTGACCGAAGGTCCCCGTTCCCTGCAGCGACAGGGCGCCCTCACCCTGCAGCGAGGGGTAAAGGAGGGACAGGTCAAAGTCCTCGCCCTTCAGATCCACATCGAAACCCATCTCCAGGGGCCGGAACGACATGGCCCCCTGCACGCGCCCTCCATAGGCATCGAACTCGAGCTCGGGAAAACGGACGGACTCGGCGTCGCCCTCGATCGTGCCCCGAACACCGGACAGCACCTGCCCGGCGAGATCGATACGCTCACCGGAGAAATCGCCTTCGAAGGCCAGGACCCGGTCTTTCTCCTGATACAAGAAGTGGCCCGAGCCCATCCCCCGCAGCGGCAGCTGGACGTCCATGGCCCGCAGGATGGTCTCGATCTCACCCTTGTCCACCCAGATTTCGGTCCGGACCTCGTCCACGTCGGTGTAGAGCCCGATGCGGCCCGTGAACAGGGGATCGTCCACCTCGAAGCGCCCGAAGAAACTCTCGCGTATGACCTCGGCCTCGCCCTTTATGAACCCGGCGGAAAAGTGGTCGAACCAGGCATCCCGCATAGAGAAATCCGCGTTGACCTGGGGCGTCAGGGCGTCTCCGAAGATCCTGATCTCCGCCTCTCCGGACCCGCCGATCTCCGGGAATTCGAATTTTTTCTCCAGGATGAGCTCGGTGAAGCGGCGGGCCTGGGTTGCATCCTTGATATCGCCTCGAATGGTCAGGTCCATCTCTTGATCCACCTTCACAGTGCCTTCCAGCTCGATCCGCGCGAAACTCGAGTCGAGATCCTCCGATCTCAGCAGCAGGGTATCCACACCGTCCCATTCCACATGGACCTCCCCGTTGAAGGGGAACCTTTCAGGATCACGCAGCTCCAGTTCGTCCCTGAATTCGGCATCCGCCGTCAGGTACTCGTTCACGAACGTGAAGGTCCCCCACGCCGGAGACGCCACCGGCCAGGGAAGCTCGAAGTCTTTGATCACCGGATCCAGATAGACGCCCCGCGCGATCCCTTCCACACGGCCCTGCCCAATCCGCAGCCTCAGGTACTCGCGGTCCCGCCCCGGTTTCCGCATATTGAGATCCAGGATCAGACCGCTAGCCTCCTGAAAGGAGAGGGATCCGTCCACGTATCCCATGGGAACGCCG
>JAUXEH010000155.1 GCA_030620655.1 Candidatus Aminicenantota bacterium
CCTTTTGGTTGTGTAGAAAAACATGCTCGCGGTGGCTGAGGAGAACAAAGACATCTGCTTCGCTGTGATGTGTGGAGTTTCTTCCTGAGTCGCATGGGGAGGTTGGGTGGGTCTTCCGACTCAGGAAAAAACTCCACACATCCCCTAGAACCTGATGGCTATGCCGAGGATAAGCGAAAAGCCGCTGAAATCCACCTCTGTTTCCCTGACAGAACGGATGTTCTCGCCCACCGGGGGTTCTGTGAAGAGACGGTTCTTCGCCTGCCAGAAACCCAGGTCCGGGGACAGCTCCTCAAAATGATACAGTGTGCCGGTCTCCCCCTCGCCGGTCTCTCCGCTGAAGCCGCTTACCCGCATCCAGCGGTGGGAGCCCTCCAGGAAAAAGCTCACACCGGATTCCAGGGCGAAATCCAGACCCAGACCGGCCTGATACACGGGACCTCTGGCCGAGGCATTCTCTTCCAGTGAGTAGTTGAAACTCTTGCCCGTTTCCCTCTTGGAACCTTCCCGTTCAATGTGTTTGGCCCATACCTTTCCGGCGCCGGCTTTGGCGTAGACACGGAACCGTTCGTTCAGGGGGAGGTAAGTGTAGACCGAGAAAATAAGGGGCAAAGCGCTCAGTGTCCGAGGCTGGACGATCTGTGTCACACCCTGTTGTTTATCGAGACGGATCTCGGTGTCTTCGGCTGAGAGGTCGGCGTAGAGAAAACCGGCGCCGACCGAGAAAGCCAGCCGGGGGGTCAGAAAAAACTGAAGCTCTCCCTCGAAGGTGTACCCGAGACGGATCTCCGGCGTCTCCCCCCCCAGATAGGTCCAGGCGTCATTATTGGCCGATTCGAGCTCGTACCATTCCACCCAATCCCGGACCGCCTGGTTGACATCAATCGGGCGGAACCAGCTCACCCCCCCTCCCAGCTTGAGGTGGAACTCGACCGCATGGGCCGGCATCCAGAGAGAGAGCAGGAAGGCGGCACAGAGTGCTACCCTCTTCCACACCCCCCCCCGTCTGCTTCGAACTTTTCTTATCACTTGACTTTAAAGTGCTCCGGTATGGCCTGCTTCCAGCGTGTGAAGGCCTCGTGAACCGCCGTGTCTATCATTGTCTCTCCCCGGTGGCGGAAGATAATCCGGCCGCCTCCCGTCTTTCCCAGGACGGAGGCCTCCACTTTGTGTTCGCCCGCCAGCCTCAGCAGTTCCTCCAGATTTTCGGGGGCGGCGGTGACGACGATCCGGGATTGTGTCTCCCCGAAGAGGAGGGCATCCGTGCGGAGGTCTTCATCCAGGTCCAGGGTGCAGCCCAGAAGAGAATCGCTGTGGAACGCACACTCGGCCGCACATACGGCCAGCCCGCCTTCGGAGATGTCGTGAGCCGAACGCAGAAGCCTCCGGGATATGGCGTCAAGACACAGTCCATGCAGGCGCTTCTCCCCCTCAAGGTCGATCTTGGGAGGCGGGCCTCCCTCTTGCCCGTGCACGAACCGAAGGTACTCGGAACCACCCAGCTCCGCGCGGTTCTCTCCCAGCAGCACGACCAAGTCGCCTTCTCCCTTGAGTCCCGGTGAAACGGCCAGATCGATGTTGTCTACGATCCCCAGGATCCCCAGGACGGGCGTGGGATGGATGGACACTCCTTCGGTGTCATTATAGAAACTGACATTGCCGCCGGTCACGGGGATCTCGAAGATCCGGCAGGCTTCGGCGATGCCCTCCACCACCTCCTTGAACTGCCACATGATCTCGGGCTTCTCCGGATTGCCGAAGTTGAGGCAGTTGGTGACGCCGATCGGGTAGGCTCCTACACAGGCCAGATTGCGGCAGGCCTCGGCCACCGCGATCTGGCCGCCGGTTCGGGGATCCAGCAGGGCGTAGAGGGAGTTGCCGTCCAGGGTCATGGCCAGAGCCTTTTGGCTGCCCTTGAGGCGAAGGACGGCGGCGTCGGCCCCGGGGAGGAACGCGGTGTTCGTCTGCACCATGTGGTCATACTGCTGGAAGACCCACTCCTTGTCGGCGATGGTGGGGGAGCCCAGCAGCTTCAGGAACGCGGCGTTGAATTCTTCAGGCAGGGGAACGCCCTCTGCCGCGGGCGTCGGCCGGGGGGGAACTGGGGCGCTGTAGCGCCGCTGATAGACGGGACACAGCTTGATCACGGCATCGACGGGGATATCCACCACTTCCTCTTCCTGAAACCGGACATGGAGCCGGCCGTCGTCGGTCACCCTGCCGATGACGATGGCATCGAGGTCCCACTTGGCGAAGACGTCCTGGACCTCCGAGACGCGTGTCTCTTCCGCCACGATCAGCATGCGTTCCTGGCTTTCGGAGAGCATGATCTCGTAGGGAGTCATGCCCTCTTCCCGTTGGGGCACAAGGTCCAGGTCGATCGCGATCCCGAGGCCGGCATTGGCCGCCATCTCGGTGGTGGAACACGTGAGGCCGGCGGCCCCCATGTCCTGGATGCCGACGATAAGGCCCTGATCCATGACTTCCAGGCAGGCCTCCAGCAGGAGTTTTTCCTTGAAGGGGTCGCCGACCTGGACGTTGGGTCTCTTCTCCTCCAGGTCCTCACCGAACTCAGCGGATGCCATGGTGGCTCCGTGGATACCGTCGCGCCCGGTCTTGGACCCCACATACAGGACCGCGTTTCCCCTGCCCTCGGCCTTGGCGTAGAAGATCTTGTCCTTTTCCACGATCCCCAGGCAGAAGGCGTTGACCAAGGGATTCAGGGAGTAGCATTCGTTGAAATACACCTCCCCGCCCACAGTGGGCACGCCGAAGGAGTTGCCATAGCCGGCGATGCCGGAGACGACACCGTCTATGACGGACCGGTTCCGGGGTGTGTCCAGGGGGCCGAAGCGCAGGGAATCCATGACCGCGATCGGCCGGGCTCCCATGGTGAAAATGTCCCGCAGGATGCCCCCTACGCCTGTGGCCGCCCCCTGGTAGGGTTCGATGAAGGAGGGGTGGTTGTGCGATTCGATCTTGAACACTGCCGCCAGGCCGTCACCGATATCGATGATGCCCGCGTTCTCACCCGGGCCCTGGATCACGTTCTTCCCTGTGACCGGCAGTTTCTTCAGATGGACCTTGGAGCTCTTGTAGCTGCAGTGCTCGGACCACATCAAAGAGAAAATGCCGAGCTCGGTCAGGTTGGGATCCCGTCCGATGAGCTCCACGATGAGGTCATACTCTTCACGAGTGAGACCGTGATCACGAATGACTTGCTCGTCTATCATATCTCTACCCGGTTTCCTTGAAATGTTCGATGATGGAACGGAAGATGATCCTCCCGTCCTCGCTGTCCAGCAGATGTTCGGAGGCTCTTTCCGGATGGGGCATCATTCCCAGGACATTGCCCTGTGTATTGATGAGGCCGGCGATGTGGCCCAGGGATCCGTTGACGTTGGCCTCATCGGTGAGCCGGCCCTGTTCATCACAGTAGCGCAGTACGGCCTGGCGGTTGCGCTCGATCTCGGCCTGTCCGGCCTCGTCGATGAAGTAGTTGCCGTCAAAATGCGCGATGGGGATGCGCAGGACCTGACCTTCTTCCCCGGCCCGTGTGAAGGGTGTTTCTGCGTTGTCCACACGGAGATGGACGTGCCGGCAGAGGAACTTCAGGTCCTTGTTGCGCAGCATGGCGCCCGGCAGGAGGCCCAGTTCCAGCAGGACCTGGAAGCCGTTGCAGATACCCAGGACCAGGCCGCCCTTGAGCGCGAACTCCCGCACCTCCTGCATGAGGGGGGAGAAGCGGGCGATCGCTCCGGACCGCAGGTAGTCGCCGTAGGAAAACCCTCCCGGCAGGATGATGCAGTCGGCGCTGCGGAGGTCATGGTCCTTGTGCCAGAGGAACTCCGCTTCCTGTTCGAACACATCCCGCACGGCGTAGAGGGTATCGTTGTCACAGTTCGAGCCGGGGAATACCACCACTCCGAATTTCATCTTAGACTTCCCCTTTATTCGATGATCTGCCAGTCGAACTTTTCGATGATGGGGTTGGCCAGCACCTTGTTCGAAATCTCCGGGATGACCTGCTCCAGTTGTTCCCGGGCGATACCATCCAGCTCGAGCTCGAAGACCTTTCCCAGGCGCACGTCACGGATGAAATCGTATCCCAGCGTGTGCAGGGCGTTCTTGACGGTCTGTCCCTGGGGGTCTAGCACACTGTCCTTGAATGAGACCAGAACTCTAATCTTCATCTGTCAGCACCTTATTGAATATATAATCGATCTTGTCCAGGTATAGGTCGAGGGAAAAGCAGTCCTCCACCTCCCGGGCGGTCAGCTGGTCTGTGATTTCCTGGTCCGCCAGGAGCAGTTCCTGAAAATCCCGGCCCTCGTCCCAGGACTTGAGGCTGTTGCGCTGGACCAGGTGATAGGCGTCATCCCGGGAGAGCCCCTTGCGTGTCAGGGCCAGCAGGACCCGCTGTGAGAACACCAGGCCGCGCGTGAGGTCAATATTCTCCTGCATGCGTTCGGGGTGGACCTGCCAGTTGCTCACGATGCTGGTGGTCTCTGCCAGCAGGAAATCCGTGATGATGAAGCTGTCGGGGAAGATGACGCGCTCGGCCGAGGAGTGCGAGATGTCCCGCTCATGCCAGAGCGGGATGTTTTCCAGGGCGACCTGAAGGTTGGCCCTGGGGATACGGGACAAACCGGAGATGCGCTCGGTCCGGACCGGGTTCTTCTTGTGAGGCATGGCGGAGGACCCTTTCTGGCCCTTTGTGAAGGGTTCCTCTACCTCACGGATTTCGGTCTTCTGGAGGTGGCGTATCTCCTGTGCGATCTTGTCCAGCGTGGCGCAGATCAGGGCCAGCGCGGACAGGGCTTCGGCGTGGCGGTCGCGCTGGAGCACTTGCGTGGAGACGCGGGCCGGTGTGAGGCCTAGTTTAGCCAGGGTCCTGACTTCAACCTGAGGATCCAGGTGGATGTAGGTCCCCACGGCTCCTTGGATGCGGCCGTAGCTCATGGTCTTCAGGGCCTGGTCCACACGCCGGAGGTGGCGGCAGACCTCATCGTACCACACCAGGATCTTCACCCCGAAGGTGATGGGCTCGGCGTGCACGCCGTGGGTCCGGCCGACCATGGGGGTCATCTTGTGTTTGAGGGCCTGCTCCTTGAGCACGTCCCTGAAAGTGTTGAGGTCTTTCCGCACCTTTTCCAGGGCCTGGCGGATGAGAAGCGAGAGTGCGGTATCTACCACGTCATAGGATGTGAGGCCCAGGTGGATGAACCGGGAGTCCTCGCCCACATAATCGGCGATCGAAGTGAGGAACGCGATGACATCGTGTTTGACCGTCTTCTCGATCTCATCGATCCGGGCGACATCGAACGAGGCTTTGTCCATGATCCGCTCCAGGGCATCGGCCGGGATCTCACCCAGTTCGTGCCAGGCCTCACACACGGCCAACTCCACGTCCAGCCATTTCTGAAAGCGGTTCTGATCTTCCCAGATGGCTCCCATTTCCGGGCGGGTGTAGCGTTTGATCATGCAGACAGTCCTTATATATATATGGAGATGAGTCTGAATAATATCAATAACCCCTTGAACCTGTCAATCAATTGAGGGACGTTGGAAACATTTCCAAACACCCCCAAGGTCTTTTAGGTACAATGTGTCTAAGGGAGAGGAAAGGATACATGGAGGAACTTTCGGACAGCCGGCTGGTCGGATTGGCCAAGACAGGAGATGTCGAGGCGTTCGCGGAGCTGGCCCTGGAACAGCAGGCCAAGTTCCTGATCTTTTTCCAGGACTCTAATCAGTACCTGCGGGAAAAACTCCAGGAAGCCCGGCAGCAGGCCCCTAGGAAAAAGCCACCCGACAACCAACGTTGATCCGAACACCCCGGAGGCCCGGTTTTCCACCGGGCCTCTTACCCAACCCCTTGCCGCATCTCTATTCCCGCTGAGGAATGCCATCCGGAGGCATAGCAGGCATGATTTATCTGTATTTTTTTCCGTAAATATTTATTGACAATCGATTTGGAATTCTGTAGCATACAGCTTGTAATACGTTTGTATTTTTCTGAGCCGGTAGGAAAAGTGTAGAGGTAGACCTTTCTCTTTTTCGCATATCCCTGACACAACTTTAAAAAAAAAGACGTTCGAATTGATGAATCGAAGAAGAGAATATGCCAGCGTAGCTCAGTTGGTAGAGCAGCTGATTTGTAATCAGCGGGTCGGGGGTTCGAATCCTCTCGCTGGCTTAACCGAACGGATAGGGCATTCGCGCAAACCGGGTGTCTCCTGAGAGGGCTTGGTTTGGGTGATGTTTTTTTATATGCCGAGTGTGGGCAGGTACCAAAGCGGCCAAACGGGGCGGGCTGTAAACCCGCTGGAGAAATCCTTCGGAGGTTCGAATCCTTCCCTGCCCACCATGGCCGTATGCGGGAATAGCTCAGTTGGTAGAGCAACGGCCTTCCAAGCCGTTTGTCGCGGGTTCGACTCCCGTTTCCCGCTCTTGAGCTAGGAGGTCGCCCACGTAGCTCAGTTGGTAGAGCACGTCCTTGGTAAGGACGGGGTCACCAGTTCAAGTCTGGTCGTGGGCTTTTTTTAAGCTTGTTTTATATAAATATAAACCGACAGGGAGAATGAGGAGGTAAGGCAAATGGCGAAGGAAAAGTTTGAGCGCACGAAGCCGCATTTGAACATCGGCACGATCGGGCACGTTGACCACGGCAAGACGACCCTTACCGCAGCGATCACTCGCGTATTGTCCGTCAAGGGCAACGTCGA
>JAUXEH010000253.1 GCA_030620655.1 Candidatus Aminicenantota bacterium
GAGCCGATTTCGGTTTCGTCGTCCCGTATCTTTGGCGCCATGCTGAATCCCGTTAAACCGAAGATCACCAGGATCAGGACCGAGACATAGTTCATAACGGCCCAGGGCAGGTAGGAAAAGGTCGGGACTCCGATGGTCCCGGTGATGTAGACCCCGGCCATGCTCCAGGGAATCAGGGGAACGATGATGGCCCCACTCTCCTCCACGATCCGCGACAGGTTCTTGGCCGCCAGATTTTGTTTCTGGTAAATCGGGGCCAGGAGCTCAGCGGGGATGATCATGGAT
Organism: Candidatus Aminicenantota bacterium; assembly: GCA_030620655.1. Lineage (GTDB taxonomy): Bacteria > Acidobacteriota > Aminicenantia > Aminicenantales > Aminicenantaceae > JAUXEH01. Next base: position 286 of record JAUXEH010000253.1, read on the forward strand.
AGATAGGAACTCCCCGTCACCATGGCCGTCACGATGGACGTCACGATGGTGGTAAGCACGATGCTCCACACCTGGTTGGCGAAACGCATCACCCGGTCCAGGATCACGGAGAGAAGGCCGGTGGCCTGCATGATGCCGCCGAAACTGAAGGCCGTGAACGCCACCAGCTGAGTCTCCATCATGCTCATCATGCCTCCCCGGGAGATAAGGCTGTCCACCTGCTCGACTCCGGTGGAAGCCTGGTATCCGGTGTTGACAGCGGTGGCGACCTCAATTATCGAGGCCTTCTGAAAGACCACGGCCAGGATCCCGGCCACAAAAGACGAGAACAGCATACCCGGGATGGTGGGTTTCTTGGTGGCGGCAAAGTAGAAGACGATGGCCATGGGCAGGAGCAGCAGGACGTGGAAATGGAAGTTCTCCTTGAGTGTCTGGGTGATCAGCGTCATGCTCTCCGAATCCACCTGGGCATCGCCATAACGAAGGCCGACCAGGAAATAGACCAGGAGCCCGATCAGCCAGGCCGGAGTGGCGGACCACATCATGTGTTTTATGTGATCAAACAGGTTCGAACCCGCGGCCACGGGGGCCAAATTGGTCACATCGGAGAAGGGTGACATCTTGTCACCGAAGTAAGCCCCGGCCACGATGGCCCCGGCCGCCGGGCCCAGCGGTATGCCCAATCCCATGGCGATCCCGATAAAGGCGACTCCCAGCGTCCCGATGGTACCCCAGGATGTCCCCGTGGCAATTGAGGTGAGGGAGCAAACGAAACAGGCCGTCACCAGGAAGTATTTGGGCGATATGAGCTTGAGTCCGTAGTAGATCACCATGGGGATGGTCCCGCTCGCGATCCACGAACCGATGAGCACACCCACGCAGAGCATGATCAGGATGGCGGGCATGGCCTTGTGGATGCCGTCGACGATGCCCTTTTCCATCTCCTTCCAGGTGAAGCGCAGCAAAAATCCCAGGCATCCGGTGAGGAAGGCGGCTGCAATCAGCAGCACTTGAGGACGGATCTTGTACACCCCGTACCCGACCCCCAAGAGGAGCCCCATGGCCAGCATGGGGATCAGGGCCACCCAGAAGCCGGGTTGGCGCCGGTGCGGAGGGACATGTGAGTGGCTGTCATTCATGTTGTTGGTCCTTTCGTTTACTTTGTGGAAAATGTTCCCTTGGCCAAAAGATCCCCTCCCGCCATCATCACCCGTCCGCGGGCCAGGACATCTGTCAGGTTCCAGTCCCTGTCGAAGGCCAGCAGGTCCGCGTCCTTGCCCGCCTTGATCTCGCCTTTCTGTTCCAGCTGGTAACAAGCCGCCGGATTTCGTGTAAAGGGTGCCAGGGCCTCGGCGACATCGACGATCCCGTTCTCGACCAGGAAGCGGAAATTGGCCAGCAGGCTTTTCTGCGTGGCGATGGTCAGGCCGGTGAGCCTGCCCTGAGGGTCGAAGACGGGCATGCTGCCGTTGCTGTCGGAGCTTACGGTCAGCCTCTCCAGCGGCATCTTCTTGTCCAGGCAGATCTGGATCGACCGGGCAATGCTGAGATGCCCGTTATCCTGGGGATCCGGATCAGAGCCTGCAGTCAAATCCATGAAGCCCCCCTCCTGTACGTAAGCGATGCCTTCGGCCAGGAGCTCCGGATTTCGGTTGATGTGGGTGGGGATGACCTGTGTGGCCGGGATCTCCGTCTCCCGGATCAGCCGGAACAGGTAGTCCAGCCTGCGTGGCCCGTCTCCCAGGTGGCAGTGCAGGATACCGGCTTTCCCTCCCAGCAAGCCCCCGACCCGGCATTCCGCCGCCAGTCGGGCGAATTCGTCGAAGGTGGGCTGTGCCGAACGGTGGTCGGAAACAGCGATCTCGCCTGCTCCGATAACCTTCGGGATGAGGATGAGATCGGAGCGGACTCCTCCCGTCAGGGTCTTCACCGGGATCTCGTAGGATCCGGTGAAGACGTATGTCGAGATCCCCTCGAGTTCCAGGCCGTTGGCCTTGGCTAGGAGAGAGCTCATGTGGCGCGTGGTCCCGTCCGTGCCCATGCAGCCGATCAGCGTAGTCACCCCGCTGGGGATGATATCTTCCAGGAAGATCTCCGGGGCGCGTGTAGCCGGGCCCCCTTCCCCGCCGCCTCCCAGGATGTGAACATGGCTGTCGATGAAACCCGGGACCAGGATTTTGCCGGAGACATCCAGTTCCTCTATGGGAATGCCGGAAAATTCAGCGAGTCCGGGAGGGGCCAGGGCCGCGATCTTGCCGCCTGCCAACACGACATCCTGAGGGCCCAGTGGTTCGGGCGCATAAACATCACCTCCCCGCAGTATTCGGATCATGCTCCCCTCCTGTCTCTTGGTTGAAAACGCATGGGGTCATATTTAAACCAATCGGATCATTTATGCAAGTACCTTCCCGTAAATGTTCATCTTAGCCTAGGAGCCGAGGCTAATACATGCTAAAATATGCAATTAGTTTCATGGACGCCTTTGAGAAAAATTTCCTCCGCTTGAGGCCAACCCTCATGAAGTGGGTTGGATTGGCTCTCTTCGGCAAGAAGATTCAGGTTTCGGGCATGGAAAACCTGCCCATGCAGGGCCCGGTGATCATCGTCGGAAACCACATCGGGAGCTACAAGGACATCGCCACTCTGCTCCGGATCTCGCCCCGCCAGATCCATTTTATGGCCAACCAGGAGATCTTCGACCGGGAAAGCTTTCATGCTCTCATCCGTTTCCATCTCAAGCGCCATTTAAAGGAATTCGGTCTGCTGCTGGATGTCGCCGTAAGACCCATCACGGTCCCTTTTGTCAACTTCATCTCAGACAACATCGGAGCCGTCGGGACCATCCCCGTTGACCTTATGAAAGGCGGCACCAGTGCCCTCGGGAAGTGTAAGGATTTTCTCCAGGAGGGGAGGGCAGTGGTCCTGCTTCAGGGGAGGGGGCGGATCGATCCAAAGGACTCCCATCCATTCATGAGCGAGTTCCGGCGCGGGCCGGCGGTTATCTGTAATGAGCTTTACCGATCCAGTGGACTTGTCGTTCCGGTAGTCCCGGTGGCTATGTTCGGGACTCACTTGCCCTGGGTCGTACCCGGCAGGATCAAGGTCGGCATCGGACGGCCCCTGCGCATAACGGATTACCTGGCAGAGGATTATGCCCGTACCATTGCCCGATTCCGGTCCGCTATGGAACAGAGCATCCGGGTCCTTTTGTATCCACTGGTCAAGGGTGAATGATCGGGCTTAGCGGTCGAAATACGAAAGAATCTCCTGATTGATCTGGAAGAACAGCCCGTAGTTGGGCTTCACTTTTTTTTCTTCCCGCAGTTTGGTGTAAAAAGAAGCGAACACCATGTTGCGTTTCTGGTCCAGTAGGTTTTGGCGTTCTGTTTCCCGGTTCTCGCTGAATTCTTCCCGTGTGACCTCCTTGCGATCGAGGACACGCATCAGGATATAGCCGTTGTCATAGCGCAGGGGCTGGCTGAGCTGCTCGAGAGGAGAATCGAAAACGATCGTGTCGATTTCGGGATTCTCACCGATCACGCTTAGATACTGCTCCCGCTTGTGTTCTTCCGCGGTCTTGAGCTCAAAACCGTGATCCTCGGATACCTGCTCGAAAGACAGGGTTCCGAGTTCGGTGCGCAGCTCTGCGGCCTTTTCCAGGGACAGCTGTCGTTTCCTCTCCAGCTCCAGGTCTTCCCTGATATCGGTTTCCGCCTCTTCGAAAGTGGCGGCCCGGCTGGGATCGATCCTCTGCAGCTGTGCCAATCCCACGCCCGAGTAGGTGAAGATGGGAGTGGAGATCCTCTGGTCCTCCAGCTGGAAGAACGAACGGCTGATCGATCCCGAGGAGTCGATATCCAGGATGGGATCGCCCTCTGCCAGCAGGCCCGAATCCTGGAGCGTGTAGCCCAGTTTACCGCTCGCCGCTTCCAGGCTCTTTTCCCTCTTGGCCTCCTTTTCCAGCAGGGCGATCCGCTCTTCCGCCAGTTTTTGGACCTCCTGGTCGGTGAGGATATCTCGGATCCGCTCCCGGACCTCCTCCAGGCTTTTCTGTACGGCCGGGCGCTTTTCCGTGACCTTCAGCAGCGAGGCTCCATCGGCCGTCTCCACCACCTCGGAAAGCTCTCCCGGTTCTTGGCCTTCGATGACGCCCTGCTCCTCCGGGGACAGCCGTCTCCACTCGAACTCGCCCCAGTCGCCTCCGGCATCGGCCTTTTCATCCTGGGAGAGTGTTTTGGCCAGTTCAGAGAAGTCCTCGCCCTGTTGAATCCGTTCCCGGATGTCACCCATCTCGGCCGCCAGCAGCCCGGCCGCCTTGCCGGCCAGGGCCAGGTAGATGCGGCTGACCCGGATGGCTTCAGGATCTTCAAACTGGGCCATGTTGTCCTCATAATAATCCTGGATCTCCGAGTCCTCGAGAAAGATTTCCGACTTGAGCGCTTCCGTGCTTAGGAACACGTATGTGCCGGCTCTCATTTCAGGGATCTGGTAATCTTCCTGGTGTGCCTGGAAGAATTCCCGGAGATCCTCGGGAGAGGGCTCCTCCGAGAGCTCCATCTTGTCCTCGGGTATGACCAGGTACTCGAGCTTGGC
>JAUXEH010000340.1 GCA_030620655.1 Candidatus Aminicenantota bacterium
CCCCATGTCCCAGATGACATTGAAAATGGGCATCGAGAAGCTCCTGAAAAAGGAGATTCCCGAGGTGCAGGAAGTCGTTTCCGTCTGATCCGCGTAAGGGCTTATTGAATATGACCTAGGGCTCCCTGTCCCATCGGCTTTCCCAGGAGAGGCCCTGTGGATGTACATATCCGGCGTGTTCATGATCCTGACTAGTCCGGGAAAATCGAGGGTAGAATGAGAAGAGTGTACATGGACCATATCGCGGGGACTCCGCTGCATCCCCGGGCAAAAGTGGCCATGCTTCCCTTTCTCGGGGAGAAGTTCGGAAATCCCCAGAACATACATTCCTTCGGCCAGGCGGCCGCAGAGGCGCTGGAAGAAGCCCGGGCCCGGGTTGCCGTGCTCATCAATGCTGAGCCATCCGAGATCTATTTCACGTCCAGCGGGTCCGAATCCAACAACTTCGCCCTGAAGGGGCTGGCCCACGCCAACCGCAAGCAAGGGAAGCACATCGTCGTGTCCGTGGTCGAGCACCTTTCCGTCCTGAATGCTCTGAAAAGCCTGGAGCGGTCGGGCTATTCGGCCACCCAGGTTCCCGTGGACCAGCAGGCCGTGATCGACCCGGATGACGTCCGCAAGGCCATAACACCGGAGACGACCGTGGTCTCGATTTCGCTGGCCAACAGCGAGGTCGGCACCGTCCAGCCCCACTTCAGGGAAATCGCCGAAGTGTGCAGCAGCGCGGGCGTCGTGCTCCACACAGATGCCGTGGCAGCGGCCGGCGTCATCCCGGTGGATGTCCGGGAGCTGGGCGTACAGGCCCTCAGCCTGGCGGGGAATCAGTTCTACGGGCCTGCGGGGAGCGCTGCTCTCTACGTGCGCAAGGGGACGGCCATCCTGCCGCTTATCGATGGCGGGATCCAGGAGCACGGGAAGCGTGCCGGAGCCGAGAACCTGCCGGGTATCGCGGGCCTGGGCGCGGCGGCCGAGATCGCCGGTCGGGAGATGGAGAGCCGCAGGGTGAAGGTGCAGCCGCTGCGTGACCGCATCATCCAGCACCTTTCCTTCGAGATGGAGCACGTGGCCCTCACCGGCCATCCGGTCAACCGGCTGCCCCATCACGCCAGCTTCAGTGTGGCCTTTGTGGAAGGAGAAGCCATGCTCCTCACCCTGGACATGCAGGGGATCGCCGTTTCCAGCGGGTCCGCCTGCACATCTAAATCCCTGAAGGTCTCCCATGTGCTGCTGGCCATGGGCCTGGACCACGCGCTGGCCCAGGGCTCGCTGGTCTTCAGCCTGATCGACAGCCTGACCCCGGAAGACATCGATTATTTCATCGAGGTGTTCCCTCCTATCATAGAGAGGCTGCGCAAGATGTCGCCCCTCTACACACAATATCTGGAGGAGAAAGACAATGATGTACAGTGAGAAAGTCATGGAGCATTTCTCCAATCCCCGCAACGTGGGGGTCCTCAAGGACGCCGATGGTGTCGGAGAGGTCGGGAACCCGGTGTGCGGTGACATGATGTCGTTCTACATCAAGGTCGAGGGCGACCGCCTGAGCGATGTGAAGTTCCAGACCTTCGGCTGCGGAGCCGCTATCGCGGTCTCCAGCATGGTGAGTGAGATGGCCATGGGCAAGACCCTGGACGAGGCCATGCAGATCACCAACCAGGATGTGGCGGATGAACTGGGCGGCCTCCCCGGCAACAAGATGCACTGCTCCAACCTGGGTGCGGACGCGCTGCACAAGGCGATCGAGGATTTCCGGCAAAATCGAGTCAAGCAGGCGAAGAAAAAGGCCGAGCCGGCGCCCAAGCCCCAGATCGTAGGTTCCTGCTGTCCCTACTGCGATGGCCCCATCGAAGGACTCGAGGAAGTCTGCGGCACGTGCCATGTGGAATTTGGCAGTTGCGACGAGTGCGGCGAACTCATGAACAAGAAGGGAAACAAGTGCCCGCACTGCGGTGCCACCACGGTCCGGGTCTGATCCCTGCGTAGAGGTCACAGTGGACAAACAGGCCATCGCCGCCAGGATCCTTGAACTGAAAAAGGACCGCAACGCGACCATCCTGGCGCACAACTACCAGATCGGCGAGGTGCAGGACGTGGCCGATTTCCTGGGGGATTCCTTGGGCTTGAGCATCAAGGCCGCACAGGTCGAGGAGGACGTCATCCTGTTCTGCGGGGTTCATTTCATGGCGGAGACGGCGGCCATCCTGGCCCCGGATAAGACCGTGCTCACCCCCGAGCCCGAGGCCGGCTGCCCCATGGCGGACATGATCGAAGCGGATGAGCTCATACGGTGGAAAAAGGATTACCCGGGCCGGCCGGTTGTGTGTTATGTGAACACCACCGCGGCGGTCAAGGCCGAATGCGACATTTGCTGCACGTCCTCCAACGCCCTGGATGTGGTGGAATCGCTGGACGCGGAGGAGATCCTCTTCGCCCCGGACAAGAACCTGGCCGGCTATGTGGCCCGTAACACCTCTAAGACCATCATCCCCTGGGACGGCTACTGCTATGTGCACAACAACATCCACGCCAGGGATGTGCGGGAGAAAATGGAGCGATACCCCGCGGCGGAGGTCTGGGTGCATCCCGAATGCCGCCCCGAGGTCATCGACCTGGCCCATCGGGTGCTCTCGACCGGAAAGATGATCAGCGAGGCGCGCACCACCCCCAGTCAGGAGATCATCATCGGCACCGAATCCGGGATCATCTACCGTTTGCAGAAAGAGAATCCGAGCAAGCTGTTTTATCCAGCCAAGGAGTTGGCACTGTGCGCCAACATGAAGAAGATCACACTGCGCAAGGTGCTCCATTCCCTGGAGAACATGGAATACGAAGTCAAGGTCGCCCCTGACGTCAGCCGGCGTGCCAGGGGAGCCATCGAAAGAATGACACAAATAACTTAGGAGCGATAACATGAAAAAAATGACGGAAAAGAACCTGCAGGACGCCTTTGCGGGCGAGAGCCAGGCGCACATGAGGTACATGGCCTTCGGTGACAAGGCGGAGAAGGAAAACTTGCCCAACATCGCCCGGGTCTTCCGCGCCAACGCCTATGCCGAAGTCAAACACGCCACCAATCACCTGCGCAACCTGGGCGGAATCGGAGACACGGTGGAGAACGTCAAGGCCGCCATCGAGGGCGAGAACTTCGAGGTGGAGGAGATGTACCCGGTCTACATCCAGACCGCCCAGCAGCAGGGTGAGAAGGGCGCCGAGACGTCGACCACCTGGGCCCTGGCCGCGGAAAAGGTCCACGCCGAAATGTACAAGAAGGCGCTGAGCCCCGCGGAGTCGGGACAGGACATCGAGTACACGCCCATTCACGTATGCGGCGTGTGCGGGTTTACCATGGAGGGTGAGGCCCCCGAC
>JAUXEH010000230.1 GCA_030620655.1 Candidatus Aminicenantota bacterium
CCGAGATGTTCAGGTGCCTGGCGATGCGGCCGATGGCCTCGGGGGGGATATAACCAAAATCGGACTGCACCTGATGGAGAATGTGAATGAGTTCTTTCTGCTCGGTCCCGAATTCATTGAAAATGCTGTCCATGATCCTTCCTTTATGTGTCAATGACGGACCGTCAGGAATCAAGGCCCTCGTATGGAAAGCCGAAACGCTCCGCGACTCTCCTTTTGACGATGTTTTTTTTATGCATGTAAACCCCTCTCCCAAGCGAGGGATTGGATTCCAGGGCACCCTGGAGCCCCAGCTCTCCGATCTGGAGCAGGTAAGGCACGACCAGGTTGGAGATGACCTTTGTGGATGTCCGGCTCACGGTCGACGTGATGTTGGTGACACAGTAATGGGTAACCCCTTCTTCCACATAGGTAGGCTGTTCCAGGGTTGTGGGGCGGCTGGTTTCCGCGCATCCGCCCTGATCGATGGCGAGATCGATGAGGATGGAGCCCTTTTTCATGGATTTCACCATCTCACGCGTGATCAGGACAGGGGCCCGTTCACCGGGCCTCAGGACAGCCCCTATCAGGATGTCAGCGACCCGCATCATGCGTGCCAGGTTGTACTGGCTGGCCATGAGGGTGACGGCCCGGCCTCCGGTCAGGTTTTCGATCTCCCGCAGCTGGTCCATGTTACGTCCCAGGGCGATGGTGTGAGCACCCGCCCCCAGCATGGCACAGACCGCGCTGCGGGCCAGTATGGTGCTGCCCACGATCACGGCCGTGGCAGGAGGCACGCTCACGACGCTGCCGATGAGCAGTCCCCGGCCGCCCTGGTCCGCCTGCAGGTGATGACCGGCTATGACATGACACATCTGGCCGGCGATCTCACTCAGGCTTTCCAGGAACGGGAGGCTGGTATCCTCGTCCTGGATGATCTCATAACCGATCATGGTGACGTTTTTTTTCAGGAGGCTTTCCACCAGGCTCTTGCGGGCAACGGCCAGGTGGTGGAACCCGAGCAGGATCTGATCCTCCTTGACCAATTCCGCTTCCTCCTCGTTCAAGGGGGAGATATTCAGCACGATATCGCAGCGCCCGAAGACCTCCTCTTTGGTGAAGACCACCTGCGCGCCGAGGTCGATGAAATCTTCGTTGGAATACCCGGAGCGCAGTCCGGAGCCGGCCTGCAGATAAACCTCGTGTCCTTTCTCAACCAGAAATGAAACGCCGCTGGGGGAAAGACCGGCTCGATTCTCGATCTTCCCGCTCTCGTTGATCACACCGATATTCATGGTGTCCTCCCCGGCCCGAAAACCATCCGGACCTCCTGGATAAGGAGTCATCATACCAGATTGCCGGGCTAAGTCAAAAAGTTTTTAAGGTGCCCCGGAATCCACCTGAAAAATGCTTTTTTCAGCCTGAAAACTACGCCAATGTACTACTGCGATTGGGCCACAACGAAGTCGATGTGGTGAGATTGGCTCGCCCGAAGGGTAAGAATTGCCGATATAAAATTAATGTTCCTTTGTTTGACAATCAATATCGGCAATTCTTATGAATGATCCAGGTTAAAGGAAGAGATGGAAGGTGAGGAAGAGATAGAGAAAATAAAACCCCAACAGGATGAAACCCTTGTAACGGTTGAGGCGGCAGCCGATGCTCATCAGCACCAGCATCACGGTGACCACCAGGATCATGTAGGGGAATTTGAAGTTGATGATTGCACGGTCCACTATGATGGGATTGGTGAGCGACGCCACTCCTATGATCCAAAGGATGTTGAGCACGTCGGCACCCAGTATGTTGCCTACGGCCAACTCCCCCTCCCGCCGCAAGGCAGCCGTGATGCAGGTGCTGACCTCGGGCAGGGACGTCCCGATGGCCACGATGGTCGAGCCGATGATGATCTCGGGGATAGCGAAATAGCGAGCGACGTATTCCGCGGACCGCACGATGACCTCTGCCGTGAGGATGACCCCGGCCAGCCCTATCAGGAACTTGAGCGCAGGCGCCCTGAGATCCCTGCGCGCGGCGGCGTTCATCCGGGGACCGGCGGAGTTTTTCGCTTCGCCGTTGTCCGTCATCCCAGGCGCACGGAAGCTGCGGACCTTAAACAGCAGAACAAAATAGACACCCAGCAGGGAGATCAGTATGAGGCCCTCCCACCGGTTCAGCACCCCGTCCCGGGCCAGGAAATAGGCCAGGAAGTCGATGCCCAGCAGGAACGCACCGAAGATCCTCAGCATGCGGCAGTTGATGAAGATCACGGTCGGGGCCAGGATGGCCGCCAGGGCCAGGGCGACGCAGTCGTCGACGATGACCGAGCCAATGGCATTGCCGAGCGCAAGCTCCGGCAGTCCCCGGATCGCGGCGATGACAGACACGGCGAACTCTGGGGCGGTGGTGGCCAAGCCCACCAGCACGATCCCGACCAAGAGCTTGGGGATGTTGAGGATGGTGGCGATGCGTGAGGCCCCGTCCACGAACAGATCGGCGCACTTGAAGAGGATGGCGAAGGCCACCAGGAAGGCCGCGCTGTATATAAAGATCATTCAGGTCTCAGCCAACCCTTCATACTTGGACCTCCGTTTCAGGCGTTGGGTTTCTCACAGACCCACCCGCATGAGATCCTGAGGAATGATCAGGTCTCCCCGGAAATGTTTCCGGATCTCGTCGGTGATCTCGTCCATAGCGTAATCGAGTTCTCCGAAAAAGTGACAGGGGATCAGGCGTTTGACCCGTGCCTCCTGTGCCATCCGTCCCAGATCCAGGGAATTGGCGTGCATGCTCGGGAGGAAGGGATATTCCTGAAAATACCGCGAGGGAACGCTGCAGTCATGGATCAGGGTCTCGATCCCGACCGCCTGCTTGAACAGGGGCGGGTATACGGGTGTGTCTCCCGAATAGATCAGGGTTTTGCCCTCATCTAAAAACCGCCACTCAAAGGCCAGGGACGACTCCTTATGGGGCACATGGAGTGCCCGGCATTCCACTCCGGGACAGGGCTCGAAACGATCCCCCGAGCTTACGGTTTTGAATTCGATCCGGCAGCGGATCGACTCGTCCTGCAGCCCGTAGAGGTCCAGGAGTTCCCGGCAGAAGCGAACGGACTCCCGGGAGCCGAAGAGCGGGATCCGGAGATCAGCCAGCATCAGGCTGTGCACGAAGCTGGGCAGGCCGTATATGTGATCGGGATGCACATGCGTGACCTGGATGGCGCGTACGCAGCGGGGATCGAGCCCCAGTATCTTGATCTTCCGGGTCACGCTGCCGGGGCAGTCGACCATCACCAGGGCCTGTTCGTGATGCAGGAGCAGGGCGGTGTTGTCTCTCTCTTCGGTGGCGGCGGCCCCGCCCGTGCCCAAGAAGTACACTTCGCTCATGCTTTCCCGACCGGGGATTATTAGATACTATTCTCTCTCACAATTCAATGCCTGCGGTTGACAGGCGTCGGGTACTTTGGATAATAAGGAACTATGGGAAAAGACAGCATCCATGTCTCGGCTCCGGGCAGGCTGTGCCTCCTGGGCGAGCACCAAGACTATTTCGGCCTCCCCATCCTGGCCGCAGCCATCGATCTGAGGATATCCATTGCGGGTGACAGGATCCCCGAGAAAAAGGTCCGCCTGGACCTCCCGGATATCGGGGAAAAAGAAGAATTCCCCCTGGGGGAGACGCTGGCCTACAGCCAGGAACGCGACTATCTGAAAAGCGCGGTCAACATCCTACAGAGGCAGGGCCTTTCCCTCCCGTCCGGATGGGACTGCCGGGTTCAGGGAACGATCCCCATCAACTCCGGGACGGCCAGCTCTTCCTCCCTGGTGGTGGCCTGGGTCCGTTTTCTGCTGGAGGCCGCGGGGGACAGCCGGTCCACCGAACCGGAGAGCATCGCCGAGCTGGCCTTCCAGGCGGAGGTGGCCGAATTCGAGGAGCCGGGGGGGAAGATGGATCACTATGCCTCGGCCCTGGGAGGAGTCATCTCCCTCCACTTCGGGGAGCGGATGGAGGCCCGGCAACACCAGAGCCATCTGGGTGAATTTGTCCTGGCCGATTCCCTGATCCGCAAAAACACGACCGGTACCCTGGGCTTCATCAAATCCAATGTGCTGAACGGCGTGCGGAGCATCCAGACAGAGCTTCCCGATTTTTCCCTCAAGAGCGGCCTGGGAGAACGGGAGCGGGAAAGGATCGCCGCGCTGCCGCCGGTGGAAAGGCGCCTGGTGGAGGGGACCCTGCAGACGCGGGATGTGACGGCGGAGGGAGAAAGGCTCTTCCAGGCCGACGAATTCGATCACGAGCGCTTCGGAGTCCTGCTCAACCGCCAGCAGGATGTGGTCCGAGATCTCCTCCAGATCTCGGTCCCCAAGATCGACCGCATGATCGAGGCTTCCCTGGAATCCGGTGCCCTGGGTGCGAAGATCAACGGCTCCGGACAGGGAGGGTGCATCTTCGCCTACGCACCCGGCCGGGCCGAAGAGGTGGCGGAAGCCCTGAGGAGGCTGGACTCCCGGCCGTTCATCGTACGCATCGACACCGGCGTTACTTCAGATTAAGGAGAGCCCATGATCAACGCGACACAGGTTCGGAAGGGAATGATCATCAAATTGGAAGACGATCTCTACCAGGTGCTCGAAACCAGCCACATCACACCGGGCAAGGGGCAGGCTCTCATGCAGACCAAGCTCCGCCGTCTGCATGGCCAGACGCTGCACGACATCCGCTTCCGCTCCAAGGAGCGGGTGGAACAGGTCTTCCTGGAGACCATGGAGATGCAGTACCTGTATCAGGAAGGCAGCGAACACGTATTCATGAACACGGAGACCTACGACCAGATGAAACTCACGGAAGATGTGCTGGGCAACGGCATTAAGTACCTCACCCCCGATGTGGTGTTCTCGATCGAGATGTATGAGGGAAAGCCGGTGGGCGTAAATCCCCCGATGACCATCGAACTGAAGGTGGAAAAAACCGCCCCGTACCTGAAAGGGGCCACCCAGAGCGCCAGCAACAAGCCCGCCACCCTGGAGACGGGTCTGACCATCAACGTTCCCCAGTTCATCAAGGAGGGCGACGTCATCCGCATCGACACACGGGACGACAAGTACCTGGAACGCGCAAAAAACTGAACAATTCATAAAAAATGTCGATATTTAACGTATAATATCAAATGGTTACATGAGTTCTTTAGGTGAGCACACAGATAACTTTGTTCTCCTATTGTTATATTCTATTCTAATCGACATCGACATTTTTTACTCTCCGAGCGAACCGATTTCACCATATCTGGGGTGTTGCGGCGGATTCG
>JAUXEH010000048.1 GCA_030620655.1 Candidatus Aminicenantota bacterium
ACATACGGAAGAATTCCTTGTCCGTGCAGGTCAGGACCATCAACTCGCCTGAAGCCTCATACAAATTGGTGCGCGCCATGCGGGCCTCCATCCTGGTGCTGGGCCCGCTGCTGGCCCGTTATGGCAAGGCGATCGTGGCCCTGCCCGGGGGATGCGCCATAGGCTCACGACCCACTGACCTGCATATCGGCGGCTTTGAGCAGTTGGGGGCCAGCATCAAACTGGAGCACGGCTACATCCAGGCCGAGGCCAAACAGCTGACCGGGACATCGATCACCTTCGAGAAGAAAACCGTGGGCGGGACAGAGAACATGCTCATGGCCGCGGCCCTGGCGAAGGGCGAAACTGTCCTGAAGAACTGCGCTGCGGAGCCCGAAGTCTCGGGGCTCTGCAAGCTCCTGGTCAAGATGGGGGCCAAGATCGACGGCATCGGGGAAGAAACCATGCGCATCCAGGGCGTGAGGGAGCTGGGCGGGGCGACCCACCAGATCATCCCGGACCGCATCGAGGCCGGGACCTTTCTGATTGCCGGTGCGCTGGCCGGCGACGAGATCGTGCTCACACATGTGCGTCCCGAAAACCTCACGATCCTGATCGAGAGGATGACCAGCGCAGGAGTGGAGATCGAGAGGCTCAGCAACAGCTCTCTCAAGGTCAAAGGCTGTCCCAACATCAAGCCTCAGGATATCACCACCTCGCCCTATCCGGGATTCCCCACCGACATGCAGGCGCAGTTCACGGTCCTCATGACCCAGGCCGAGGGCACCTCCATCATCACCGAGACCATCTTCGACCGCCGCTTCTCTCACGTCAACGAGCTCCTGCGGCTGGGCGCCGTGATCGAAGTCATGGGAGACAAGGCCATCGTGCGCGGCCGTACCCCCCTGTCCGGAGCGGAGACCACGGCCACCGACCTGAGGGCGTCCGCCTCACTGGTGCTGGCCGGGCTTATCGCCAGCGGCGAGACCATCATCATCGATGCCTACCATCTGGACAGGGGCTATGAAAAGATCGCAGAAAAACTGAACGCCCTGGGAGCCCACATAGAGCGCTTCCGCGAATAAGGGAGGAAATGCGCCATGTCAGACTGCCTCTTCTGCAAGATCGTCGGGGGAGAGATCCCCTGCAAAAAGGTTTACGAGGACGACACCATCTTCGCCTTCGAGGACATCACCCCCCAGGCACCCACCCATATCCTGATCATCCCCAAGGATCACTTCGCCTCCCTGAAAGAGGTGCCCGGGACGAAAAAAGACCTGCTCGGACACATCCTCCTGAAAGCCCGAGGGCTGGCGCAGGAGGCGGGCCTCGATGAAAGCGGCTTCCGCATCGTTCTCAACACAGGCAGAGACTCGGGACAGGCGGTGTTTCACATCCATTTCCACCTGCTGGGGGGGAGGCGGATGACCTGGCCTCCCGGGTGAGAGTGGCATAATAAATATCTAAAGGAGGAAATGAGCATGGACGTCACCTGGCTAGGGCATTCTGCGGTCAAGATCCAAGGATCGAAAACCATATACATCGACCCCTTTCTCACCGGGAACCCTGCGGCCTGCTGCGGCCCGGATTCCATCACACAGGCGGACCTGGTCGTCGTCACGCACGACCACGGTGACCACCTGGGGGACGCCTTCCCTATCTGCAAGAAGACCGGTGCAACGCTTGTCAGCATCCATGAGATCGCCGTCATGGCCGAAGCCGAGGGCATCCCGGCGGAGGGGATGAACATCGGCGGGACCGTCGAGTCGAAAGGAGTCCTGTTCCATATGGTAACGGCCCTGCACTCGGCTGACAAAGGTGACCCCGCGGGTGTCGTCATCCAACTGGACGGCAAGACCATCTATCACGCGGGAGACACCGGCCTGACCTACGACATGAAGCTGGTGAAGGAGTTCTTCGACCCCGATCTGAGTTTTATCCCCATCGGGGACCGCTATACCATGGGGATCAATTCCGCTGCCAAGGCCGTCGAGTTCTGCGGGACCAAGAAGGTCATACCCGTGCACTATAATACCTTCCCGCTGGTGTCGGCGGACCCGGAGGCCTTCAAGGCCAAGGTCGGAGACACCGCGGAAGTGATCATCCTTAAACCCGGTGAATCCTATTCCTTATAACGCATATATGAGTGCGCCAACAGCAAAATGCCGTACCTCATCGACGGGAATAACCTGATAGGACACATCCCGGACCTCAGTCTGGCAGACAGGGAGAGCCGTTCCCTGCTTGTCTCCCGGCTGCGGCGATTCCAGAAGATTAGGAACACCCGGCTGATCCTGGTGTTCGACGGCCCTCCCCAGGACGAGCTGGATGAGAACCACCATTCCGGGAGCACGTTCTCGATCATCCATCCGGAACCCGGCAGGAGCGCGGACAGCCGCATCGAGGAGATCATACAAAAACAGACAGACCTGCGGCGCTTCTTTGTGGTGAGTTCCGACCGGGATGTCCGCGATTTCGCCCGCACACACGGTGCCAAGAGCATCACGTGTGCCGATTTCCACCGGGAGCTGAAGGGCGCCCTGCGGGAGTACCGGAAGGCGGCGGAACTCGAAAAGAACGAAGAGCCACCAACACCCCTTGAGGTCCGGCAGTGGGGGGATATCTTCGAGACTAAAAAATGATGACCGTATCCATCATTGGCGCCGGCAGGCTGGGAACGACCCTGGGATCAGCGCTGAAACGCATCGGCTACCGCATCCGGGCCCTTTCTTGCCGCACGCAGCGCTCGGCGGAGGAGAGCCGCCGCATCATCGGCGAGGGCACACCCCTCACCGATAAC
The DNA here is from genome assembly GCA_030620655.1 of Candidatus Aminicenantota bacterium. Lineage (GTDB taxonomy): Bacteria > Acidobacteriota > Aminicenantia > Aminicenantales > Aminicenantaceae > JAUXEH01. Next base: position 2,780 of record JAUXEH010000048.1, read on the forward strand.
CGGAAGGCGGCCGCGGGAAGCAGGGTGGTTTTCCTCACCGTGCCGGACGACACCATACCAAAGGTCGTCGAAGAACTGGCTTCCGGCGACCGGGAATGGACGGGTGTCTTCTGCCTGCACTGCAGCGGGCTGCTTTCCTCCCTCGCCCTGGCGCCCCTGGCGCAGAGAGGGGCGCTCTGCGCTTCACTTCATCCCATGCAGTCTTTCGCCAGCAAAAATACAGAGCCGGGCGCTTTCTCCGGGATCTACATGGGCCTGGAGGGAGACCCGCTGGCACGGGAAAAGGCGCGGGCGATAGCAGAAGGCCTGGGCAGCCGGTCCTTCATCCTGGCGGCTGTGGACAAGCCGCTCTATCACACCGCCTGCAGCGTGGCCTCCAACCTCCTGGTCCCCCTCCTACATCATGCGAGTTTTTTGCTCCAGAGGACCGGTATCCCACAAAATGACAAGCTGGAGGCTCTCCTGCCCCTGGTGCAAGGAACTTTACAGAACGTAAAGAAATTTGACGCGAGAGGCGCCTGGACCGGACCCCTGGCCCGCGGTGATGAAAAATCCATCAAGCTCCAGATGGAGGCTCTCAGCGCGTTTCCAGGAACGCTGCGGATGTACCGGGAGATGGGTATTGCGGCGCTGGAAATGGCCCTGACGGAAAAAGCCATAGACCCCCGGACCTACGATCGACTCAGGGCCCTGCTGGAAGGAAAATGACCTCCTCTTCGAGGTCCACGGCGAATCGGTCTTTGACCCGAGCCTTCAGTCGTGATGCCAGCTCCCTGACCTGTTCCGAGTTCGCCCTGTCTTGATTGATGATGAAGTTGGCGTGCCCCGAGAAAACGGCGGCGCCGCCCACCGTCATGCCCTTGGCGCCAATCTGGTCCAGCAGGAATGCGGCCGGGACCTTTTCGCCCGATGGAAGCACGGGATTCTTGAAGTAGCTCCCGGCACAGGCGACCTCCCAGGGAGGGTGCCGGTTCTCGCGCTTTTTCCTGTATCCGGACAGCTGTTCTTGGATATGGACCCGGTCCCGGGCGTACCCCTCCAACACGGCCTCCAGCAGGATGTACCCGCCCTTTTTCAAGGCGCTGTGCCGGTAAGAAAACGCGAAAAAATCCGCATCGACCCGGACGACCTCGCCCGAGAGGGTGAGGATCCGCGCCTCCCGCAGGACCTGGCCGATATCCTGATCAAAGGCTCCCGCGTTCCCGTAAACCGCTCCCCCTATGGTACCGGGGATGCCGACCAGGAATTCCAGCCCCCCCAGCTCCTGGTCCCGGCAGAACGTCATCAGTTCTTCCAGGGTGGACCCGGAGGCGGCATGGATGCGCGAGGGCCCCTGCAGCCGGATCCCTGTGACCGCATTGTGCAGGATCAGGCCCCGGTAGCCCCGGTCGTCGAAGAGCAGGTTATGGCCCCCTCCGATGACGCGATGCCGCAGGTCGTTTTCCCGCGCAAAAAGAATCGCACGCACCAGCTCTTCCTCGGTACCGGCCTCGAAGAAATAGTCCGCGTCCCCTCCGATCCGAAAATGCGAGCAGGGAGCCAGGTTCACCCCCTCACTCAGGGGCCGGCCCACTTCCATCAGGAATTCTTCATTGAGGTTGGTGGAAGCCATATAGGCATTGTATACCAATTGACGAAAACCATAAAGGCGATTCCGGTCTGGATATTTGGCACGGTTTTTGCTATTATGTAGTTTTGTTGATGCTATTGTAGTCTCGGTTCAATTCCGCGTTGACATGTTCCCGGCATGACGCTATTTCGAGAGACTATACGCAAATTTACCAAGGAGAGGCCAGAAATGAAAAAGACAGCCCTCATTGCGATCGCCTTAGTGCTCCTCGCTTTCTCGCCCCTGCTGGCACAGGACCCGGCCAACGATGAATATATCAAAGCCATGACCAGCAACGACATAGCCCAGCGGGTCAAGCTGTTGAAGGAGTGGCTCAATAAATACGGCAGCACAAGCCATCAGTACGAGAACTTCGCCAATGCCACCATCTGCACGGCCCAATACACCGGCAAGACCGCGGCCGACGCCATCCAATACGGGGAAAAGTCCCTGTCGATCGGAGGGCTTGACGACAGCACCAAAGCCCAGGTCCTGGTCACCCTCTCCTCCGTGTACCTGCAGCAGGATCCGTCCAAGGCCAGGAAATACGCCAACCAGCTGATCCAGACTGCCACGACCGCCAAGGGAAAGAAGGAACAAGAAGGCCGGGCCCAGATCTGGAACCAGCTGATCGGAGCCGGACACTTCATCCAGGCCGAAGCCTACAAAAAAGAAAACAACCCCAAGAGCGCCTTGGACGCCTATCTGAAATCCTACAACATCCTCAAGTCCAAGGAAGTCGCCACGTCTATAGCCCAGATGGGCAAATCTCTGTACGAAAAGAAAGACTATGCCAACGCGGAAAAGGCCTTCCAGGTGGCAGTCCCCGTCCTGGGAGATTTCGGGAGCATCACCCTGTATGCCAAAACCCTCCACCGCGCCGGCAAGAAGACCGAGGCCCTCAAATACTACAAGCAGTCTTACGAAAAACGGAAGACCGGCGAGGTGGCCTACAACATCGGCCTCTTGATGGCGCCTCAGGCTCAGAACAACGCCACCGTGGCCCAGGAAGCCATCCAGTACCTTCTGGATGCCAGCTTCCTTTCCCAGGCCAACTCGGAACGTGCCATGAAGATTGCCGAGGGGCTCTACTTCCACCACAATCCGGGCTACAACCGGAAGGTGCAGGAGATCCAGGCCAAAATGCCGGACCTGGAGGCTCTGACCGAAGAGTACAACGACAAGTTCGGCGAAAAGGATGAGGAAGACCTCACATCAGCGGAGAAGAGCGAGATGGATTCCCTGCTGGCCCTGATCGATATCGAACAGAAGGCTATCGAAAAACTTCAAGCCGCGCAGCAGGCCGAACTGGGCAAGTTCACCCAGATGGTCGAACAGACCAAACAGAGGCTCGGCGTGAAGTAGACCCCGTTTCTCGAAACGAAACAAAGCATTTCCAAATCCGCGAACTCCCATCCCTCCTCGCCGAAGACCCAACCACCCACCCTCATGCGGCTCAGAGGGATAGGAGCTCGCCATTTTTCTTTTCACTATACACCATAACGGATTTGGAAATGCCTGCGTAAGGCGTTGCAGTTTTGCCAGGGTTCTTATATCATCGGGATGAAAAAATAGGAGGGCAAAACGTGAGCGATAACCGGGAGCGGGCGGCAGAGCGGACCCGCCTCCTGAGGGAAGAGATCGTCTATCACGAGACCAAATACTACCGGGACAACGACCCCCAGATCTCGGACAGTGAATTCGATCACCTGGTTAAGGAACTGGAAGGTCTTGAAGCCAAGTACCCGGATCTCATAACTCCTGATTCACCGACCCAGAGGGTGGGGGAACAGCCCCACGAAGGTTTCGCCAGCGTGGGGCACCGCACTCCCATGCTCAGCCTGGACAACTGCTACAGCCCGGAAGAGCTGAGAGATTTCGAGGAACGGATCCGGAAGCTCATTCCGGAAGAAGACCTGGAATATGTCTTGGAGCTCAAGATCGACGGCCTGGGCATCTCGGTCATCTACCGGGAGGGGAGCCTGGCACAGGCCGTAACACGGGGCGACGGCGTCCGGGGTGACGATGTCACCTCCAATGTCCGGACCATAAAGAGCCTTCCCCTGTCCATCGATTTGACCGGGGAGGTGGAAGTCCGCGGCGAGATCTTTCTGCCCCTGCCCTCTTTCCAGGCCTTGAACCGGGAGCGGGAGGCGAACGGCGAGCCCATGTTCGCCAACCAGCGGAACGCCGCCGCAGGGTCCATCCGCATGCTGGATTCCCAAGTGGTGGCAGCACGCAAGCTGGACGCCTTCCTGTACACGCTGTTCATCGACGGCGCAGAGGCTGAGAGCCAGTGGGAAAGCCTCCAAAAACTGCATGACCTGGGCTTCAAGACCAACCTCCGGTCCCGGCTCTGCCGGAACCTGGAGGAGGTGACCGACCTCTACCACAGCCTGAGCGAGGAACGCGACGATCTGGAATACGATGTGGACGGGGTCGTGATCAAGGTCAACGCAGCCGACCAGCAGCGCCGCCTGGGGCAGACGAGCAAGTTCCCGCGCTGGGCCATATCCCTCAAATTCCCGGCACGCCAGGCCACCACCCGCATAAACGACATCCTGATCCAGGTGGGGAGGACCGGCGCCCTGACCCCGGTCGCCACCCTGGAGCCGGTGAAGCTCTCCGGCATCACCATCAGCCGCTCCACCCTCCATAACGAAGATGAGATCCGCCGTAAGGATATCCGCATCGGAGACACGGTCTTGATCGAACGCAGCGGCGACGTCATCCCCAGGGTGGTGTCGGTCATGAAGGACAAACGCAGCGGAAAGGAGAAGGCGTTCGTGTTCCCCACCGCCTGTCCGGTCTGTGGGACCAAAACCTTCCGCCCCGAAAGCGAAGCCGTGGCCCGCTGCGTCAATCCCTCCTGCCCGGCGGTCGTACGGGAATCTATCCTGCATTTCGCCTCCCGCCGAGCCATGAACATCGAAGGCCTGGGAGAGGCGCTCGTGGATCAGCTGCTCGATTCCGGTCAGGTTCATGAGATCCCGGACCTGTATCATCTCGAGCCGGCAGGACTGGAACAGCTGGAGCGGATGGGACTCAAGAGCTCGCAGAACCTGCTGGACGAGATCGAGAAATCGCGGCACAACAACCTGTCCCGCCTGATCTATGCCCTGGGCATCCGATACGTGGGGGAGAGGACCGCACAGATCCTGGCCGGACACTTCCGGTCGATGGACGCCCTGGCCCGAGCCGCGCGGGAAGAACTGGAAGAGATCGACGATGTGGGCCCCAAGGTAGGAGAAAGCGTGGCTTTTTTCTTTCGAGAGCCCAGGAACCGGGCTCTCCTCGATCAACTGCGCGCGGCCGGCCTGAATTTCGCGGTCCGAGAAGCTCAGGGCACAGGGGAGGAGCCCCTGCAAGGGAAGACATTCGTCCTGACTGGCGTCCTCCAAAGCATGCCCCGGGAGCAGGCCAAAGCCCGAATCGAGAGCCTCGGGGGCAAGGTCACCTTATCGGTCAGTTCTAAAACCGATTATCTGGTGGCCGGTTCTGATCCGGGTTCGAAACTCCGGAAGGCCCAAGAACTCGGCATCGCCCTGCTTTCGGAAGAAGAATTCCTTGAGCTTATATCGGATTGAATCCCGTCACTTCTTCTTAAAAGAACCCTTTTTCAGCAGGTTCTTCAGATCCTTGGCGTCCATGGAAAGTAGGCGCTTGAACCCCTTCTTCTCGTCTCCGCCCTCTATCTCGGCCAACTCCTTCTTGGCAGCACGGTTGTCGGGGTCCACCTGAAGGGCCTTCTGGAGGTATTTGCGGGCCATGACCGGCATTTCTTCCTTCCTGTACAGCGCCCCCAGTCCCGCGTATGCATCCGGGTTCCAGCGTTCCAGATCGATGGCTTTCTTAAAATTGTCGACCGCTTTCCTGCGGTAATGCGGCAGCTTGGCCTGGGTCATGGCCAGGAGAAGATAGTAACGGCTCTTGTCGGAATCCAGACGGACCGCCTCCTGCAGAAAGACCAAGGCTTCGTCGAAGCGGGTCTGGTCGAAGAGTGTCTTTCCCTGGCGGAACTTGATCTCCGCACGTTTGCCCGCATCCTTGACGTCCCTGGCTATGGGAGCGGGCTTTGATTTCTGTTCGTCGTACGCCTTTCTCGTCTGCTCATCACTCAGCGTGTGGTAGGCCTTGGTGATGGCGTCGAAAACCTCGTCGATCTTTTCTTTGACTTCGGGCCTCAAGCCCCGGTCAAAAAGATCCGGGTGATACTTACGCGCCAGTTGGAAATAGCCTTTTTTGATCACGGCCGAGGCAGCGTCGGGCTCCACCTCCAGGATCTGATAATAATCCAGGTCCGGCAGCCGATCGCTCATCGCCAGGGCTTCCTGGAGCAGCGCATTGTTCTTCTGGGCTTTGGGGTCTTCCTCCTGCGCGGCAGGCGCCTGGGTCCAGGACCGCACCTCCCCCTTCAGTTCGATCAGATTCAGGCAGTGGAAGAGATACAAACTCTTCCAGAAATTGTCCCTATTGAAACCCCCATACTCGAGTATACCGTCCGAGGTCCGCTCGCCGTTGATGGCTGCGTAGACTTCCTTCTCATCTTCCGTCAGTTGTAAGGAGAGTGCCTTGTCATGCAGTACCGGTGTCCGGCTCTCGAGAAAGGCCTTGAGGTTGGGGTCGTACTTCATGCGCCGGATACCCTCTTCTATGAGAGTCGGAGTAGGGATCTTGACATCAAAGGTCTCCCCGTCGAAGAGAGAACCCTCACGGAACTTAAAGCTCGCCCCAAAAACCGAAAACAGGTTAAGGGTTACCTCCCGGAACTGGTACTTGAGTCCCTCGACCAGGCTTTCCTGCGTGAGATGGCCCCCGGAAACCAGGACCTCCCCGATGGTCCTTTTCGGCATGATGAACTCGTCGATCCGGCCGTAAAGATCGCCGGATATCTTGCCCATGCGGAAAAGCACTTCACCGATCAGCTCGGAGGGCTGATTAGTCCGGGCATAGACCAGGTTCCCGTTTTGAAAGTAGAGATGCTTCCTCGTGTTTACCTGCTGGAAATACAGCTGCCCCACCTTCTGTCCCAGGTAGATGTCTTTAAGATAAAGGCCTATATGCTCCATTGTCCTCTCTGCCGCCTCTATATATATATCGAATGTCGCTTATTTAATCAAATTCTTTATACGCCCGGGGAAAAGACTGACTCATCGACATTTTTTATAAATGGCCCAGGAAAGGTTAGTCGGAGATGGTTGCATTGAAAAGAAAAGGCGAATGTGATAATTTTCCACACATGAAAGTCGCACTGGCCCAGACAGCGCCCCATCTGGGAAACCCGGACAAGAACTTCCAGCTGCACAAGGAGTTGATCGACCAGGCAAAATCAGCCGGCGCAGACCTCTTGATCTTCCCGGAGCTGAGCCTGACCGGCTACACCCTGAAGGACCTGACCCAGGATGTGGCCCTGCAGGTCGATGCCAACCCCATGATGGACGAATTCCGGCTCATGAGCCGGGGGCTGGCCCTCGTCCTGGGGTTTGTGGAGGAGAAGGACAACGGATTGTCCTTCAACTCCGCCGCTTATTTCGCGGAGGGGGAGCTTCTGCACGTCCACCGCAAGGTCTACCTGCCCAACTACGGCATGTTCGAGGAGGCCAAGTTCTTCGCTCCCGGCAGGAACTTCCATGCGTTCGACACGCCCTTTGTCCGGACAGGGCTGATGATCTGTTACGACTTCCTGCACTACGGGGCCTGCTATCTGCATTTCGCCGGGGGGGCAGACATGATCATCGTGCTCAGCGCCGCCCCGGGGCGCGGTTTTTCCGAAGACGACACCTATGCCACGAGCCACATGTGGGAGCTCATGGGCGAGACCATTTCCCGCTTCTCTACCGCCTATGTAATCTACTGCAACCGGGTGGGATTCGAGGACGGCAAGGCCTTTGCCGGGGGATCCTTCATCTTCAGCCCTGCGGGGGAACTGCTGGCGCGGGCCTCTTACACCGACGAGGAGCTGCTGGTCCAGGACATCGACCTGGACCTTATACGCACCGTGCGCAAGAAACTGCCCTACCGCCGGGACAACAAGCCGGAGATCATCCTGGAAGCATTGAAACGCATCGTGAGCCGCTATGAAGATTAACACCACATTCGTGGAGAAGATCCTCACCCGCTTCATAAGGACGGAGCTGTCCAGATTCGGGTATGAAAACGGGATCCTGGGCCTATCCGGCGGGATCGATTCGACGGTGGCCGCCTATCTCAGTGCCCATGCCCTGGGGCCGGATCACGTGATCGGCCTGATACTGCCTTATGACGACACCTTTCAGCGGGACGTCGACGATGCGGAGGCCGTGGCCTCGTCCTTGGGCATAAGGACCCGACTCATCGACATCTCTCCTGCGGTCGACGCCTACTACGCCCGATTCGCCACCGACAACCGCGTGCTCAAGGGAAACAAGATGGCCCGGGAGAGGATGTCCATCCTGTACGACTTCTCAGAACGAGAAAAGGCGCTGATCATCGGGACCAGCAACAAGACCGAGCTCCTGCTGGGATACGGCACCCTGCACGGCGACATGGCCTGCGCCATCAATCCCATGGGCGACCTGTACAAGACCCAGGTACGCGTCCTGGGCGGGCACCTGGGGGTCCCTGACCGGATCTTGAGCAAGGCCCCGACAGCCGGGCTGTGGGAGGGACAGACCGATGAGCAGGAGCTGGGGCTGAGCTACACAGAGATCGATGAGATCCTCTACCACATGATCGACCAGCGGACACCGAGGCGAGAGCTCATCCGACAGGGCTTTGAGGAGGCCAAGGTTGACAGGCTGATCCGCATGATCAAGGGCTCGGAGTTCAAGCGCCACATGCCGCCCATAGCCAAGATCTCGGAGCGTTCCGTCGGACACGACTTCCTCTATCCCTACGATTGGGACAAGTGATCCATGCCGGCACAGATCCCCTCGACCGCCTCGAGGGGCCGGCTTTACATCGTGGCCACGCCGATCGGCAACCTGGAAGACCTGACCTTCAGGGCCCTGAAGACCCTACGGGAAGTGGATGTCATCGCCTGTGAGGACACGCGCCAGACTCGAAAGCTCCTCAACCGTTACGACCTGAAAAAAAAGCTGTTGAGCTACTTCCAGCCTCGAGAAAAACACCAGGCAGGAATCATCCTCGAGCTGCTCAAGCAGGGGCGGGACGTAGCCCTGGTCTCAGACGCGGGCACGCCCGGCATCTCGGATCCCGGGTATCCCCTGATCCAGAGGGCGCTGGAGGAAGACATCGACATCGTCCCCATACCCGGGGCCTCCGCACTGACTGCGGCCCTGTGTGCGGCCGGACTCCCCACTCACCGGTTCCTCTTCCTCGGCTTTCCGCCTCCAAAAGCACAGGCTACCCGCACGCTCCTCCGGTCCTTGCAGGAAGAAGCGGCGACCCTCGTCTTTTACCTTCCTGCCCGGCGGTTGAGCTCTTTCCTGGAGACTGTCCAGGAAGAGCTGGGCGTCCGCCGGGTGGTGATGGCCCGAGAGCTGACCAAGCTCCACGAAGAATTCCTGCGGGGAACGCCGGAGGAGCTCCTGGGGAAGCTGGCGGGCAGGACCGTCCGGGGTGAGGTGACCCTGCTGATTGAGGGCGTTACCCGCAAAAACCGACCCGTACGCACAGGCTGAAAATCCCCAAGTTTAACCGTGCTCCTCGCGATCTGTATCTTCGAGACAGAGAACGCGATCGTATTGACAGCAGAGCTCCCCGGGATCGAGGACAAGGACATCGAGATCAAGCTGGAAGGCAACACCCTGTCTCTCAAGGGCGAGCACGAACACGGCGTGTTGAAGGTCTTCCTGCCCAAAAAACAGGAATCCAGGCCCCGCTCAGTCAAGGTCGTCAAGCCTGAGATAAAAGAGAAGCCGGTCGAAAAAAAGATCAAGAAGTAAAGCTGAGAGAAGAAGGCGCCTCAGGCGTTCACGCCTGGGCGATGGAGACCGCACGCACTTCCCGGGCCCCCGCCTCGATGAGCGTGCGGCTGCACTCCTGGAGGGTGGAACCGGTGGTGAAAACATCGTCCACCAGGATAACGACTTTGTCCGAAAGCGCTTGCCGGTTCTTGACGTAAAAGGCCCCCAGGAGGTTGTCCCTGCGGGATTCACCGGTGAGCAGGGTTTGAGGCAGGGCGTCCCGATGTTTCCTGAGCACGCCTGCGAGCATCGAGAGCCCCGTGAGGCTGGACAGCTCGCGGGCCAGGATCTCTGCCTGGTTGAAGCCCCGCTGTTTCTGCCGGTGTGGGTGGAGCGGAACCGGGATCAGCGCTTCCGCGGCCCACCAGAGGCCGATATCTTCTTTCAAACCGGCATACAGAAATCCGGCCAGATCCGGACCCAGGGCCCGCAGCCTCCGGTACTTGTACAACAGGATAAGCTCCTTGGCCACACCCCGGTATCGGCAGACCGAGCGGTGGCGGACAAACGAGGGAGGCGATTCGACGCAGGCCGAACACAGATGAGAGCCCACAGCACCATCGAAAAACCGGCCGCAGCAGAGGCAGTGCAC
>JAUXEH010000083.1 GCA_030620655.1 Candidatus Aminicenantota bacterium
GCCGTTGTCGCCGGGCCGGAAGGATATCATCAGGGGCTCCACAACATGGCGGAGGGTCGCGAAGTGGAAGTCGCCGATCACTCCCACGACCGTGAGCTTCCCGTCGTTGAACGTCTTGCCGAGCGGCTCCTCCCACCCGATGGCCTTGACCGCGGCTTTGTTGAGGATCACGGCCTGCTCGACGTCGGTCCCGAATTCCTGGGAAAAATTGCGGCCCGCCACCAGCTCGATCCCCATGGTCTCCAGGAAGTGCTCGTCCATGCTCATGACGGAGACGACCCAGGGATCGGTCTCGGCGATGCCGTCCGGCTGGACACCGGTTCGGGACATGGTGCGGCCCGGAACGTTGCCGGATGCCGACAGGGACAGGATCGCAGGAGACTGTCCCAGTTTCTCGACCAGGGGCTCGAAGTTGGCGGCTGTCTCTCGCATCATCTGGATGGTCAGCACCTGCTCGCGGTCATAGCCCAGGTCCTTGTTCTTGATGTACTGCATCTGCTGGAAGACAACACCGCTGCCGATGATGAGGGCGATGGAAATCCCGAACTGCACTACCACCAGCACGCGCCGCATGCCGATGCCGTAGCCCCCTCCCTGAGACCCGCCGCGCAGCACGGTGTTGGGACGGAAGGAGGAGAGCACAAAGGCGGGCCAGGCACCCGCCAGGAGGCCCGTGAGCACGGCGCCGGCCACGATGCCGGCCGCTATGGGGAGGCGCATGAGGGTGCCGAGGCCGAGGCTCATGTCATGAGCGAAATTGAGGTAGGCCCCTGCCAGGCCCACCAGGCCTAAGGCGATGATCAATCCTCCCAGGCACAGAAGCAGGGACTCGCCCATGAACTGCACGATGAGCTGCCTGCGGCGGGCGCCCACCACCTTGCGCATCCCCACCTCGCGGGCGCGGCTGTGGGAGCGGGCCGTGGACAGGTTCATGAAGTTGAAGACCGCGATCAGCATGATGAACACGGCTACGGCGGCCAGGGCGTAGACATAGCCGATGTCGCCTTTGTTCCGGTTGTGCCGGTCGAACACCACGTTCTTGGAGTGGAGGTGGGTCTCTTTCAGGGGCTGGTGGGTGACGGCGAAGTTCTCTCCCACACCGTTCTTGCGGAGGACTCCGATCAGCTTCTCCTCGAGGTCGGTCGGCTCCGCCCCTTCCCGCAGGAGCACATAGGTGGGGGCCGAGATCCAGCCCCAGTTGCGGAGGCGCTCGCCGAAGCCTCCCTCCTCATCCGGGAAATTGAGCGAGACCAGCACGTCGAACCAGAGGTGGGAGGTGTCGGGGATGTCGGCCAGGAGGCCGGTGACCCGGATCTCGTTCTCCCCCCAGATGAACGTCCGGCCCATCGGGTCCTCGCTCCCGTAAAGGGTTTCTGCCAGCTCCCGGCTGAGGACCGCGGTGTAGGGTTCCTGAAGCGCGGTCTCGGGGTTCCCCTGAGTGAGGTCGAAGTCGAAGATCTTGAACACGGTGGGATCGGCGTATGCCATGTCTCGGGTGCAGTAGTTCCGCTCCCCGATCTTGAGCGGCTGGCGCCCGCGGGACATGATCCGGACAGCCTCCTCCACCTCCGGGACGTCCTGGGGGATTTCCGGGCCCATGGCCACGAAGGTGATCCCGGCGTAGGTGTTGGACACGCCCATGGACTTGTCGAGCAGCAGCACCCGGTGGATGCGTTCAGCCTTCTCGTGAAACATGTCATAGGACAGCTCCCGCTGCACGTACAGGAAGATCAGCAGGCTGGCGGCCATGCCCACGGCCAGGCCCAGGATGTTGATCAGGGAATGCCCCCGGTGTTTACGCAGGTTTCTTAAGGCGGTGACCAGATAGTTCTTCCACATGACGGAACCTCTCTCAGGATAGAATCCTTTTCATATACATAATACGCCTTGCCCCGCGATAGAGTTGCCGAAACTATACCCATGGAGGTCACAGAGTCCAGCTTAGGCCGGGGAAATTCCGTTTGCATCAAAGGGAAAGCGGAATTACAATGAAAAATTGGGAGGGACACAACATGGAGCTCATACCACGACGCAATTTTCTGAAGACACTCCTGGCCGGCCTGCCGGCCTTTGCCCTGGATTGGGATTCTTTCCCGCGCAAGACCCGGAAGGAGGCTCAAGAGGGGTACGACGCCGTGATCATCGGTGCGGGGCTGGGCGGCTTGAGCTGCGCCGCGGCCTTGGCCCGGCAGGGATTCAAGCCCCTGGTGCTGGAGCAGCACCGGATCCCCGGCGGCTACGCCACCGCCTTCAAGCGCCCCGGCGGGTTCGTATTCGACGCATCGCTCCATTCCACCACCGTGGGCGAACGCAACGGTGTCGCCAACCTGATCCCGGGATTTCCGGAGATCGAAGACATAACATTCGTGCCTCACAAGACACTCTACCGGGCGATCTTCCCGGAACACGACATCCGCGTCCCACACAAAGACGTGGAAGGCTACATCAAGCTCCTGCAGAAGCATTTCCCCAGGGAGGCCCAGGGGATCGCGGCCCTCTTCCAGGACATGCGGAGATATATGGAGGACATCAACAAGCTTAGCAGCGCCGGCGATCAGGTGGACATGAGCCGTTTCCCTCGGGATTTCCCCATGTTGTTCAAGAACTTCAACCGCACCTGGGGGGCCATGATGTCGGAGCACATCACGGATGCCAAGCTGCAGGCCATAGTCTCCGCGCTCTGGGGATACTTCGGGCTGCCCCCCTCCCGGCTGGCCAGCCTGTACTATGCCATGCCCACCCTGGGCTACCTGACCGAGGGCGGCTACTACCCGATCGGCACGTCTCAGAAGATAAGCGACGCCCTGATGGGGTTCATTCGCAAGCGCGGCGGTGAGGTCAAGCTCAGGACCCGGGTGGAGCGGATCTTGGTCAAGGATCATGCCGCCTACGGGGTGAAGACCAAGGACGGCGCGGAATACCGCGGTAGGGTGGTCGTGTCTAACGCCAATGCCTACGACACCTTCCACTCCATGATGGACGAGAGGGAGTTTCTCAAGAAATACCTGGCCCGCATGGACACCTTCACCACCAGCTTATCCAGCTTCCAGATCTGGCTGGGGCTCAAGCAGGACCTTGTCCGCGAAGTGGGAATCGAGGACACCGAGGTCTTCTTTTACCCAGGCTACGATGTGGAAGCCGACTACAAGAACCAGATGGAAGCCAGGGTGGAAAGCGGGGGCTTCGGGCTCACCCTGTACGATAACCTCTACCCCGGATACTCCCCCAAAGGCAAAAACACGCTGAACATCATCTTTCTGCAGGGATACGATCCCTGGAAGAAGTACGAGGCCGACTACTTCAAGGGAAACAAGGATGCCTACCGGGCTGAAAAGGAGCGCATGGCCGACATCCTGATCCAGCAGGTGGAAAAGACCCTGATGCCCGGCCTCTCCCAGGCCATCGAGGTCAAAGAGATCGCCACACCACTGACCAATGTGCGCTTCACCAGCAACTATCGCGGCGCCATCTACGGCTGGGACCAGACCGTGGCCAATTCCATGCCGCGGCGCCTTGGTCAGACCACGCCCATCAAAAACCTTTATCTATCCGGAGCCTGGACCCAGCCCGGCGGCGGCTACGGCGCCTGCCTCCCCAGCGGGCTGCAGTGTTTCGGAGAGATCATGAAGGCGTGGCAGGCCGGCTGATCAAGAGTGGACTGCATCAAGGAAGCATTTCCAAAAGCCGTGATAAAGCAACAGTCAGGCAAGCTGAAACGTCAGCCCGATCAAGGAAATGCATCAATGCTCTGGTTGACATTGACGGACCTGATCCTATACTCTAATCTTTCGATCAGGTCACACGCATATATCAAATAAATCATACGATTCATAAGAATATGGAGGACAGCCTTGAAACCAACCTTTAAACCAAAAAATCCCAATTATTCCTCAGGGCCCTGCGCCAAGCACCCCGGATTCTCCCTGGATGAGCTCAAGGACGCTCCCTTCGGGCGATCCCACCGCAGCAAGTTGGGCAAAGGCAAGCTGGCGGAAGCCATCGACAAGACCAAGCAGATCCTCGACCTGCCGCCCGACTACAGGGTGGGCATCGTGCCGGCCTCGGACACCGGGGCCTTCGAGATGGCCATGTGGTCCCTGCTGGGCCCCCGGGGCGTGGACGTCTTCGTGTGGGAGTCGTTCAGCAAGGGCTGGGCCACGGACATCACCAAGCAGCTCAAACTCGACAACGTGCGGGTGTTCGACGCGGATTACGGCAAGCTCCCCGACATGAGCCAGGCCGACTTCGACAACGACGTGGTGTTCGTGTGGAACGGTACCACCTCGGGTGCGAAGCTCCCCGACGGGGACTGGATCCCCGACGACCGCGCCGGCCTGACCCTGTGCGACGCGACCTCTGCCATCTTCGCCATGGACCTCCCCTACGCCAAGCTGGACGTCATCACCTATTCCTGGCAGAAGGTGCTGGGCGGCGAGGCCGCGCACGGCATCCTGATCCTGTCGCCCCGGGCGGTGGAACGAATCCTGTCCTATGATCCCCCCTGGCCCATGCCCAAGATCTTCCGCATGAAAAAGGGGGACAAGCTCATCGAAGGCATCTTCCAGGGCTCCACCATCAACACCCCCTCCATGCTGGCCAACGAGGACTACCTGGCCGCCCTGAACTGGGCCGAGTCTGTGGGAGGCCTCCAGGGATTGATCGAGCGCAGCAGCGCCAACCTCAAGGTCTGGGAAGGCTTTGTGGCCAATCACGACTGGATCGACTTCCTGGCGGAAAGCCCCGAAATCCGCTCCAACACCAGCGTGTGCTTCACGCTGGACCTGGAGGGAGACAAGATCAAGGAGCTGGTGAAGATCCTGGCGGACGAGGGCGTGGCCTATGACTGCGGCTCCTACCGCGACGCCCCTCCCGGCCTGCGCTTCTGGTGCGGCGCCACTGTGGAAGCAGCCGACCTGGAGATCGTGACCCAGTGGCTGGAGTGGGCCTTTCACGAAGTCAAATAGCCTAAAGGTCGAAGCCTCTGCGGGCGACGGCGGCGATGTGTTCGCCGATGCTGATGGCGGCGGTGGCCGCCGGTGAGGGGGCGTTGAGGACGTGGATCATGCGCTCGGCTTGCACGATCCTGAAATCGTCTACCAGGGTCCCGTCGGGTTCAAGTGCCTGGGCCCTGACACCCGCTCCTCCGGCCTTGATGTCTCCCCCCTCGATCTCGGGGATAAGCCGCTGGAGGGCCCTGACAAAGGCGCTCTTGAAGTACGAGCGGTACATCTCGCCCAATCCCATCTTCATGAACTGGATGATCATGATCAAAAATCCCTGGTAGGTGAAGGTCTCCCAGGAGTCGCGCAGTGCAAAGCTGAATTTCTTATACCCCTCCCGCTTGAAGGCCAGGACCGCGTTGGGGCCGGCCTCCACACCGCCCGCGATCATGCGGGTGAAGTGGACCCCTAGGAAGGGGAAGGCCGGGTCAGGAACCGGATAGAGCAGGTTCCTTACCAGGTGTTCCTTCTCGGGCTTGAGGGTGTAGTACTCTCCCCGGAAGGGGATGATCTTGAGCTCGGGATCTACCCCGCAGAGGCGGGCCACCCGGTCAGACTGCAGGCCGGCGCAGTTGATGAGGTTGCGGCATGCGAAATCCCCGGCGCCGGTCTCCAGCACCAGCCCGCCCTCTTCCTCCCGGCAGGCGCTCACCCGGGCGTTCAGCCGGATATCTCCCCCCCTCGCCTTCAGGTTCTCGGCGAACGCTTGGGTCACCCGGACATAGTCCACGATCCCGGTGTCCGGCACCAGCAGGCCGTCGATGCCGTTGGCGTGCGGCTCGTATTCCCGAATCTCCTCGGGGCCCAGGCGCCGGAGCCCCTGCAGCCCGTTGGCACGGCCCCGCTCCTCCAGTTCGTCGAGGCGTGGGATCTCCTCCTCCCGGGTCGCCACCACCACCTTGCCGCAGCGCTCGTTGGGGATGCCGTGCTCCTCACAGAAGGCGTACATGGCCTCGCGTCCGGCCACACAGTTCCGGGCCTTGAGCGAGTCGGGTTTGTAGTAGAGCCCCGAGTGGATCACCCCGCTGTTGTTGCCGGTCTGGTGGGCCGCCAGCCGGTCTTCCGCTTCCAGGACGAGGATGGAGAGGTCACCGGGCCGGGACAGAGCCATGCCGGCGGCGCAGCCGACGATGCCGCCTCCGATGATCGCGATGTCGTATCGTTTCCTTTCCATGAGAACCTCAGATTGTACGCTCATAGTGACATAAATTCTACCATCTCGGCAGATCCTATGTGTCACTAATGTTTCTGAACGAGCACAACCGCTTTGCCGCCGTTGAAGCATTCCCAGTGGATGTCATTACGAACACAATAGCTGTCATTACGAACGAAGTGAAGTAATCTCATCCTTTTAAAATGAGATCGCTTCGCTCGCGATGACCACGAAAACGTGATAAAATAATCAAAACCCATGGCTTCCGCATTAACCTGGATAAATCACGAGTTAAAGGGAATTCCCATGACAAAAACCAAGATTCTACTGGCATGTGTTTTATTCCTCGCGGCCGCATCGCCGGCTTTGCTCACCTCTGTCCCCGCCGATAACGACACCTATGACGTGCTTTTCATAAACGGGCAGGTCCTGGACGGGACCGGCAACCCCTGGTTCTACGCCGACGTGGCGGTCAGGGACGGAAGGATCGCGGCGGTGGGCAGCCTTGAGGGCAAAGCCGGGGCCACCCGGGTCATCGACATACGGGGCAAGATCCTCTCCCCCGGTTTCATCGACATCCACTGCCACGCCTACGACCGGGTGGCTAACGAGAAGGTCTGGGCCGGGAACAACGAGAAGCGCTTCTTCGCCCCCAACTTCGTGAGCCAGGGCGTCACCACCCTGGTGTCCAACCAGTGCGGCAGCTCCCCCATCGACATCGCACTCCAGAGGCAGACGCTGAACACCAAGGGAACGGGCCCCAACGTGGTCCTGCTCATCGGCCACAACGCGGTGCGGCGTCAGGTCATGCGGGGCGATTGGGAGCGCCCGGCCACAGAGCAAGAGATCTCGAAGATGCGCGCCCTGGTCCGCCGGGCCATGGAGGACGGCGCTTCCGGCATGTCGAGCGGCCTCGAGTATGTGCCCGCCATCTGGAGCACGAACGACGAGGTCGCGGCCCTGGTGGAGGAGATCGTTCCCTTCGGCGGGGTCTTCATCGCGCACGAGCGGGCCTCGGGCATGTCTCCCATGTGGTATGTCCCCAGCCAGGACGAACCGGGGCCGCCCAACATGCTGGACAACATCCGCGACCTGATCGAGATCAGCGAGCGCACGGGCGGCACCGTGGTAGCCACCCACATCAAGGCCCGGGGCGCGGATTTCTGGGGAGGGAGCCGCGCCATCATCCACCTGATCGAACGGGCCCGCGCCCGCGGCGTGGACATCTGGGGAGACGGCTATCCCTACAACTCATCGGGCAGCGACGGCAGCACAGTGCTGATCCCCCGCTGGGCACTGGGGCGCAACTTCCGGGCCACCCTCGAGCAAACCCTGAACGACCCCGCCAAGAAAGCGGACCTCATCAAGGACATCAAGCACAACCTGAACTGGCGGGGCGGGGCCGAGAACATCGTGGTCATGGACTATCCCGACACGTCTTACATCGGCAAAACACTGGCCCAACTGGCCGCCGAGCGAGGGGCCTCGGATGTGGAGATGGTGATCAGGCTGCAGATGGAGGGCGATCCCAAGCAGGCAGGCGGGGGGCGGCTGCGGGGCTTTTCCATGTCCGAGATCGACATCGAGGCCTTCGCCGCCCAGACCTGGTGCGCCACCTCTTCGGACGCAAGCATCGCGCTCCCCGAGGACGGCCCTGTGCACGCCCGCTTCTACGGCACCTTCCCCCGCAAGATCCGGCGCTACGCCCTGGAGCGCAAGGTCATCTCCGTGGAGCACGCGGTCCGGGCCGCCACCTCCCTGCCGGCGCAGATCCTGAGATTGCGGGACAGGGGCATGGTCCGGGAGGGATTCAAGGCCGACCTCGTGGTCTTCGACCTCAAGGCCATAAAGGACACGGCCACCTTCTTCGAGCCGCACCAGTATGCCGAGGGCATCGCCTATGTCCTGGTGGGCGGCACCTTTGTGGTAAACGAGGGCGAGCTCACCTGGGAACGGCCGGGCCGTGTCATAACGAACCATTGAAATTATGTAATCATAACCGATCGTTCATTTATTTAGCCTGGATAATTCACGAGTCGAGTGATATTACATGTATTACGTGAAGTATCGACATTTTTTATGAATTATTCAGGTCAGGTGATGGTAACCGTAAAGCCGGTCACAACGCGGCGCGACCTTCGCACATTCGTCCGGCTGCCGGCACAGATCCATAGACACCACCCCCAGTGGGTCCCTCCCCTCGCCCTCCTGGAGCGGATCTACTTCAACCCCAGGAAGAATCCCTCCCTGCACACGCACGACACCGGGATGGCCCTCGCCTTCCGGGACGGAAGGGCGGTCGGACGCATTCTGACCGGAATCCATCATGAATACAACGCCCTGCGAGGCGAAAAGACCGCCCGGTTCACATGCCTGGAGAGCACGAACGACCAGGACGCCGTTAACGCCCTGCTGGGCTATGCCGAGCAGAGGGCGCGCGAGCGGGGCATGGACAGGATCGTCGGCCCTATGGGTCTGTCCGATTCGGTCCCGGAGCCCCAGGGCCTCCAGGTGGAAGGCTTCGAGCACATCCCTTCCTTGATGACGAACTGCAACTACGAATACCTGCCCGGCCTGCTGGCCGGGGCGGGATACAACAAGGAGGCGGACTACGTGGTCTACAGGGTCCCCATACCGGAGGTCATGCCCGACCTCTACGAAAGGATCCACCAAAGGGTGGTCCGGAAGGGTACATACCGCATCCTGGCCCTTTCCCGGCGGAGCGCACTCAGGCAATATGCGCCGGCGGTCTTGAGGCTCATGAGCGAAAGCTTCCAAGACCTCTACGGCTACTTGCCCCGCGAGGGCCACGTAGGGGCCGGCTTCCCCGCAGTGGCGCTCAACATCTTCGACCCGCGCTTCGTGCAGCTTGCCGCATACAACGACGAGATCGTGGGTTTCGTGCTCGCCCTGCCCAACGCTTCCGCAGGCATCCGCAGGGCCGGTGGAAGGATCCTGCCCCTGGGATTTCTGTACATCCTACGGGAGGCGAAACAGGCCAGGCAGCTCGACCTCCTGTTCGGCGCCGTAAAGAAAGAGCACAGGGGAAGGGGCATCGACGTGCTCATGGGCTACCGGATGTTCACGGAGGCCCGGGCCGCAGGCTTCTCCTACATGGACAGCCACCTCGAGCTCGAATCCAACACCCGTATCCGCAGGGAGATGGAGGCCATGCAGGGCAAGGTGTACAAGCGCTACCGCATTTTCCATAAAACGATCTAAAATAAAGGGGGTATCGGACATGTGTTCGGGAAGAAAAACAAAATTGAAAAAACTGTTTGACGAAACAGAACCCGAGGATTTTAACTTCGAAGACAGCTACGTGATACTCAGCGACCAACACAAGGGACACCAACAGTTCGACAGGAATAAAGAGCTGTACTGCAGGGTCCTCGATTATTATTTTCAAAAGCGGTTCAAAGTGATCCTGCTGGGGGATGTCGAGGAGTTCTACAGCAAAGACATAACAAGATTCCTGGATGAGTACGCGAATGACGTATATCCAAAGGAATCACAATTCGGAACGAACACCGGTCCCGGATACTGCCGGATATGGGGAAACCATGATTATGATTGGGGCAAGCCCCAGAATATTGCAGAATATCTTCATCAACTGATACCTGGAATCCCGGGCAAAAATGTTAAACAGGCGCTCAAACTCAAGTTTGACGACGATTTTTTCATCTTCCTGACCCACGGCCATCAGGGCGAGCTCGACGGAGACAAGCTGAAGAAGATCATCAGATTTATTAAGTACAGATTAAGGCTTAGGTGGATTGGCTACCCGACAAGCGCCTCTCAAAACCACAGACTGAGGCTTCGGTCGGAGAGACAGTACTATGAATGGGCAAAAGAGAACGGCGTAATGCTCATCACCGGACATACCCACCGGCCCCGGTTCGAATCCCTGGACAAGATCGATCGCCTGGAGACGCAGATCGAGAGCCTTTGCCGGAGGTGGAGCCGCACAAAAACTCCGATATGCAGGCTTAGGCTGGAACGAAAGATCACCAAAAAGCATAATGAGTATCTAGCGGCCCTCGAAAAGGCCAAGCAATCGAAAAAGAGGAAGCGCCTCGGCCAGGGCGAGCTCCTCATCCCCTGCTATTTCAACCCGGGAAGCTGCCTCCACGAGAAAGGGATCTCCTGCCTCGAGATCAGCAACGGCAGGATCCGCCTGGTATTCCACGACAGGGATGTCCCACATGACAGCAGCTCTAATCCACGGGTCTTGGAGAGCGAGAATCTGGACTACATCCGTGTGCGGATGAAGCTCCTGACGCGCCGTCACGAGACCGCAGGATAGGCTGGGA